>JADFCZ010000055.1 GCA_018263295.1 Conexibacter sp. | reverse complement strand
GATCGAGACCAATCGCGAGCTCGGCGTCGGCACCGGCGTCGTCTTCGCCTCGCTCGAGGGAATCCGGGTGGTCAACCAGGAGCACGGCTACGAGACGGGCGACGAGGCGATCCGCCGGACCGGCGTCGCGCTCCAGAGCGCCTGCGACTCCGACGCGGTCATCGGCCGCATCGCCGGGAACGTCTTCGCGGTGTGCGGCACCGAGTCGACGCTTCCCACCGACGATCCCGAGGTCCTCGAGCGGATGGTGACCGAGGGGATGCCGGGATCGACCGAGAAGATCGCTTTGACCATCGGCATCGCCAACGCGCCGGCCGGCGACGACGTCGACCTCGACGTTCTCATCGCCGCCGCCAACCGCGCCATGTACGAGCGCCGGCACGGCCACCCGCCTTCGATCGGCGATCAGGTCGCGCGCTCGATCCCGCGCGACTGACCGAGCTACCCGCCCGCGGCGGTCCGCCCGAGCTCGAACCGCTGGATCGTGACGACGCCCCGAGTGCTCGTCTCCGTCGCCCTGCCGGCCCCGAGCGCCTCGGCCCCGAGCGCATCGGCCAAGGGCGGCCGGCCCGGGCGCGACGGATCGGCGATCCACGCCTCGGGGGCGAGCAGCGGCAGGAGCTCCGCCAGCGCCGCGGCGGCGCCCGGCTCGTAGAGGACGTCGGCGGCCAGCGCCAGGTCGAACCGGCCGCGCCCGGCAAGCGGTGCCGGATCGCTCCAGTCGGCGACCACCCCTTCGACCGCGACCCCGTTCAGCTCCGCGTTCCGCCCCAGCAACTCGATCGCCTCCGGCTCGAAGTCGACGGCGGTCACGACGGCGCCGGCGCGGGCGGCGGCGATCGCGGGCAGCCCGAGGCCGCAGCCGAGCTCGACCACCCGCCGCCCCCCCAGGTCGGCGCCCGCCGCCTCCGCCGCCAGGGCGACGCCGCTGCGCCAGAGCACCGACCAGTAGGGCGCAAGCGGCGCCCACTCGACCCCGCCGTCATCGGGCAGCTCCGCCGACTCGGCGGGCTGGAGGAACCGCAGCCGCCCGCCGTCGCCGGGCAGCTCGATCCGGCGCTCGATCAGCTCGTCGGCCATCGGCCGGAGCGTAGGACGATCAGGCCGATTCGCCGAGGACGAAGCAGACGATCGCGACGTCCGGATCGACCGACTGGTCGGCGAGCACCGCGGTGACCGGCCGGCCCGCCTCCGCCTCCGCGACCTCCCAGAGATCCTGATGTGCGAGCTCGTCGAGGACCGACCGCGACAGCTCCGACATCAGGCCGGGGTCACGGCCGCCGAGCACACCCTGCTTGCGGGTCAGCGTTCCGTCGGCGCGGATGATCAACAGGTCGCCGCACTCGACGATCGTCGTCGCCGCGGGCAGCTTGCCGGTGCGGGACTCGAAGGCGGCCGCGAAGTGATGCTCAAGGTCCTGACGCGTGACCCCCCCGAGTGCGTCCATCTGCTTCCTCTCGAATGACGAGTGATCGAGCTCTCCGGACCCGTAACTCCCCCGACTCGAGCTTCGTCAAACATTCCCGTCGGGTGATGCTCCGGCGCTCTGCGAGACGTCGGCGCTCGCCGGCGGGTCGGGGCGGCCGCCGATCGCGTTCAGGAATCCGTCGCGCATCCGGTGTCCCCGCGAGTCCGGCGGGAAGCGCTTCTCGGCCCGCTCGAGCTTCTTTCCGCTGTAGCGGCGGCGGCCCCAGGGCGAGTGCGGCTTGCCGAGGCGCAGTGCGCCCCAGAGCGCGAGGCCGGGGATGAACACGGCGAGCGCGCCGAGGCCGATCCGGCCCTTCATGAACGTGATCACGATCAGGACCAGGTCGAGGGCGACGACGGAGACGGTCGTGATCGGGGACTCGTTGCCCTCGATCCCGAACGGCTTCGTCCCGAGCACGACGAGCAGCATGAACGCCGTGACGAGGACGACGGCGTCGAGCGAGATCCGGCCCTGGCTCGACCAGTAGACGTCGCGGAGGTTGACCCAGAGGGCGAACTCGTCGAACGTCAGCCCGGCGCCGAACCCGAATGCGATCGCGGCGATCTGATACCAGGGCGAGACCGGCGTCTCGAACGCGAAGGCGAGGAAGCCGGCGGCCGTCATCAGGCAGATTCCCCAGACCAGGTGGTGGATGTGGAGGCCGGAGCTGGTCTCGACGTTGCCCGGCCACCACGAGACCTGGGCGCGGATCATCCGGGCGCTCGTCCGGATGAACAGGAACGAGAGCAGGAAGGCGAGGAGGACGAGGAAGGCGGCATCGCGTCCAGGCTCCTCCGAGCCCTGTAACGGATCCACCGAGAAGAACGCGAACGAGACGCCGGACATCCGCTTCTATTTCGCGGATTCCGGCGGGTCCCCTCTCAGCCGGCCTCGACCTTCTCGATCCGGGCGGGCACGTGCTTGTGCCAGGGGGTGCCGGCGACCGGGTCGCGGCGGGTCCCGTCGGTGAGCTCGTTCGGCGCGACCCCGGTGACGGGGCCGCCGGCGCCGAACGAGATCCCGTAGCCGTTCGGGAGCGCGAGATGGCCGGCGCGCATCGCGTCGGTCGTCTCGACCGGAGCGCGGCAGCGCCCGCGTGCGGTGACGAGATCGACGACGTCACCGTCGGCGAGGGCGAGTGCCTCGGCGTCGGCAGTGCTGATCCGCAGCGCGCCCTCGGGGTCGCGCTTGCGCCACGAGGGATCGCGGATCAGCGTCATCGCCGTGTTCGAGCGCCGCTCACCGGCCGAGAGGACGAAGGGGTACTCGGGGTCGGCGGCCCCGGGCTCCCAATCGAGCGACTCGAGCTCGTCGATCAGCTCATCGATCCCGAGGTCGATCCGGCCGGACTCGCGACCGGCTGCGATCCAGCGCCAGTTGGCGTCGTGCTCGTCGACCGAGAAGACGACCCCGTGGCGGGATGTGAGCGCCGCCTCGAACAGCGCGTTGCCGAGCGCCGTCCCGTCCCCCTCGAACCCGGCCCTGCGGAGCGAGTCGGGGAAGCTCGCGGCGCACATCTGCGCCGAGCCCCAGAGCGCCGCCGCGGCCGCGGCGCCGTCGGGCAGCTCCGGCCCGAGCGTCTCGTAGAGGGCGACGGTCGCGAGCGGCAGCAGGTGGGGGCGCTCGGCCATCCGCGCGCCGAACGCCGCCGCGTAGGCGTCGAGGCCCTCGCGGGCGGCCTCACGCAGGCCGTCGAGGTCGTCGTCGCCGATCGCGCCGAGCGCGCGGACCAGGCGCCGGTGGATCTCGGGCTCGCCGAGCGGCCCCTCCGGCCCGGCGAGCACCGGGGCGCGGAGGTGGAAGACGTTGACCGGGAACTCGAGGTTGAAGAACGTGCACTCGTACTTCTCGTACTGCGTCAGCGCCGGCAGCACGAAGTCGGCGCACTGCGCGGTCTCGGTCATCGTGATGTCGATGACGACGCTGAAGTCGAGCGCCGCCATCGCCTCGCGCATCCGCTGCGAGTCGGGCAGCGAGTGGACCGGGTTGCTGCTCTCGACGATCGCGCCGCGGAAGCGGGCCGGATCGTCGGTGAGGATCGCCTCGGGGATCGCCGCGGCCGGGAACATCCCGCCGATCACGCGCTCTCCGGTGCCCGGCGTCGTCCGCCGCGACTCCCGGGATCGCCCGAACAGGCCGTTCGGCGAGAACTGCGTGTGGAGGTTGGTGCAGCCGGGCCGGGCGAAGTTGCCGGTCAGCGCCCAGATCAACTTCTCGAGGTAGGAGTTGAGCGTCGAGTTCGGGGCCTGCTGGATGCCGAGGTCCTCGAGGATCGAGACGCTCTCCGCGGCGCCGATCCTCCGCGCCGCCTCGCGCACGAGCTGCTCGGGGACGTCAGCCACGCGGCAGTAGGCCGCGATGTCGACGTCCTCGACCGCGGCGAGGATCCGCTCGTAGTTGGCGGCGTGCTCCTCGAGGAAGGCGCGGTCGAGCCAGTCCTCGTCGGCCAGGATCGCGAGCAGCGCGGCGAGCAGGTGGGCGTCGTGGCCGGGCTTGACCTGGAGGTGGATGTCGGCGAGCTCGGCGGTCTCGGTCCGGCGCGGGTCGATGACGATCAGCGCGCGCTCGGGGTCGCCGGCGATCGCCTTCAGCGTCGGGCGTGCGTGCGGGAAGCCGTGCGACATCCACGGGTTCTTGCCGACGAACACCGCGACCTCGGCGTGCTCGAAGTCGGGGGCGGTGTGGGCGACCCGGCCGAACATGTGGGCGTCGATCCAGAGCTCTCCGGTCTTCTCCTGCGCGAGCGCGTTCGAGGAGAAGCGCGACCCGAGCGCCGACCGCGTCGCGCCCGAGTAGGCGCCGCCGAGGTGGTTGCCCTGGCCGCCGCCGCCGTAGTAGAAGATCGTCTCGCCGCCGTGCTCGTCGCGGATCGCCGCCAGCCGGCCGGCGACCTCGGCGGTCGCCGTGTCCCAGTCGACCTCCTCGAAGGTGCCGTCCGGGCGGCGCCGCAGCGGCGAGGTGATCCGCGGATTGCGCTGGTAGTAAGGGAGCCGCTGCGCCTTCTCGCAGGCGTAGCCCTTCGAGCCGGGATGGGCCCGGTCGCCCTTGACCCGCGCGATCTCGTTCTCGGCGACCTGGACCTCGATCCCGCAGTTGCAGGCGCAGAGGATGCAGGCGGTCGGCTGCCACTCGGGGACGGGGGGAGCGGTCTCGGCGGTCATCGGTGCACCTCGGCGGTCGCTGTGACGTCGGCTGCCCGCGGACCATACTATGATGAGCGTCATAATGCCCGCCGGCTCACTCACCTCCCGCGAGCGGATGATTCGCACCACCGCCCTCCTCGTCCGCGAGCGCGGCATCGAGGCGACCTCTTTCAGCGACGTCATCGAGGCCTCCGGCGCACCCCGGGGCTCGATCTACCACCACTTCCCCGGCGGCAAGTCGCAACTGATCGCCGAGGCGACCGAGTGGTCGGGCGCCGCCATCGCCACCGGCCTCGAGCGCGCCCTCGCCGGCGGCGACCCGGTCGCCGCGATGCACGCCTTCATCGACGTCTGGCGCGGCGTCCTCACCGAGACGAACTTCGACGCCGGCTGCCCGGTCGTCGCCGCCTCGGTCGAGAGCGCCGCCAACCCGGGCGCCCGCGAGGCCGCGGCCGCAGCGTTCATCGCCTGGGAGGAGGCGCTCGCCGGAGCACTGGAGGAGTCGGGGGCCGAGCCGGACCGCGCTGGATCGCTGGCGACGCTGATCGTCGCTGCGATCGAGGGTGCGATCGTCCAGTGCCGCGCGCTCCGCTCGCTCGATCCCCTCGACCGCGTCGAGCGGGAGCTCGCGACGGGCATCGCCGCCCCGACCGGCTGACGCCCAGGCCAGCCGCCAGCGCCTTTGGCGTCAATGTCGCACTGCAAGCGACAGAGCTCGTCGACCCGCCCCGCGGCTACTATCCCGCATGTCCATGCTGCGTTGCGGGGCCGACGGCCCCGACCACGGGAGGAGTCATGTCCAAGCTCGCCACGTTCCTGCGGTTCGTGCCGCTGCTGATCCTTCCGCTTGCCTTGTCGTCCTGCACACTGCAGCAGGCGGCCATGGTGGTCCATGCGAAGGGCGAGCCGGTTCCATGGTGGTGCAACTCCACCGAGGAAATCCCAGTGACCACCGGCCCGGCCGTTGGCAACGTCGACTACTACGCGGGAACGCACAAGGCGCCGCTGGGTTGGGACGAGTGTCTCGCTACCTCAGCCCACTTCGACGCCGCCAAGGATTACGCGCTGAAGTGGCCGACCGCGGGTGCGGCAGAAGCGGACGGCTTCTACAAGGCCACGCCCTACGTCAACGGCATGGGCACGCACCACATCAAGGGTGGCCTCACGCCCGCGATGCTGAACGACCCCAATTTCAACAAGGACAACCCGAACCTGGACGCCGCCGGCCTCGACGGCGTATTCGATCCGGACAAACCTGAGGTCCTGCAGTACGACGGCAACGGTCCGGACGCGAAGCTGGTGGGCTTCGACTACTACGTGCGGACGAACACCGGGCAGCCACCTGAGGGCTTCCCGGGTAACCAGGACTGGTGGCACATCCACCCGAAGATCTGCTTCCGGAAGGCCGACGCGGTCATGGACGGGTTCAACATCACCGACGCCGCCTGCACGAGTCGGGCCGGGATCAACGTCAACATGTCCAACTACTACATGCTGCACGTCTGGGTGCTCGACGACATGCAGTTTTCGCCCGATGTGTATGCGGGCATGATCCCCTGTATCTCCGGCGGTACCGCCATCCACGACGCCAAGGATCCCTGTCACTTCGGGCGGTCGGGAGGCATGGCGTCGGCGAAGATGACCGCCGCCTCGCTGCCGCGCGAGCCGGACCGGGGGAACACCCTCCTGGCCTCGGCACATGGAGCGACGACACCAGAGCATCTCTTGGTCTGCTCTGGCATCGCACGACGAGGCAGCGCCAGCTAGCGTCGTTGGCCGCAGCTGTTGCTGACCGGCTCCGGGGGACAAGGAGAGCCGACGAGCGGATTCGAACCGCTGACCCCTTCATTACGAGTGAAGTGCTCTACCAACTGAGCTACGTCGGCGCGTCGGCCGGAGTTTAGGGGCGGATGCCGGAGAAGGTTGTCGGCTCCCGGGGGATCCGGTCGGGATCGAAGCGGGCGAGGAGATCGCGGGTGGTGACCTGCTCGGCGGGGGCCGCGAGCTCCAGCGTCCTCGCCATCCAGACGACGGCGTCGGCGGGTCGGATGCCGTACTCGGCGAGGTCGGCGAGGGTGACGGCGCCGTGGCGCTTGGCGAGGCGCTCGCCGTCGGGCCCGAGGACGAGCGGGACGTGCGCCCAGTTCGGCCGCGGCATCCCGAGCAGGTCGCAGAGCAACGCCTGGGCGGCGGTTGCGGGCAGCAGGTCGTCGCCGCGGACGACCTCCTCGATCCCCTGCTCGGCGTCGTCGACGACGACCGCGAGGTTGTAGGAGACGATGCCGTCGCGGCGCCGGAGGACGACGTCGTCGGCGACGGCGGCCTGCTCCCCGTGCAGGCGGTCGGTGAAGGCCACCTCGGCGAGCCC
>JADFCZ010000054.1 GCA_018263295.1 Conexibacter sp. | reverse complement strand
CACTGAAGGCGCGAGCCTACCGGGACGGCTCGAGCCGTACCAGCCGGCTGTCCGGCGAGGCCGGGGGGTGCGAGGTCAAGGAAGCGGTCGGCGAAGCGTGCCCCGGCACGTGAGCCGGCCGATGACGCCGACATCGCGCCCCCCGGCCCGCCAGATCGTCAGCCGGCGCAGAAGAGTTCGTAGTCCGGGAACTTGCCGAGGTCCTCATCGGCGACCTGCGGGGCGTTCGGGCCGCAGATCGGGCACTCGGGGTCGCGCCTCACCTTGAGCTCGGTGAACTCGGTGCCCAGCGCCTCGAACAGGAGCAGGCGACCGATCAGCGGCCGGCCCGCCCCGGTGACGAGCTTGACCACCTCGAGCGCCTGCAGCAGGCCCATGATGCCCGGCAGAACGCCGAGGACGCCGGCGGCACCGCAGCTCGGCGCGAGCTCGGCCGGCGGCGGCGTCGGGTAGAGGCAGCGGTAGCAGGGACCCTCGTGGGGCACGAAGGTCGAGATCTGCCCGTCGAAGGAGAGGATCGACGCCGAGACCACCGGCTTGTTGAGCCGGACGGAGGCGTCGTTGAGCAGGTAACGGGTCGGGAAGTTGTCGGCGCCGTCGACGATCACGTCGTAGTCGGAGAGCAGATCGATCACGTTCTCAGGCCCGAAGCGGACCCGGTGCTCGACCACGTCGACATCGGGGTTCAGCGCCTCGATCGCCATTCGCGCGGACTCGGTCTTCGGCATCCCGATCCGCTCGGTGTTGTGAATCACCTGGCGCTGCAGATTCGATGCGTCGACGACGTCGTCGTCGATCAGGCCGAGGGTTCCGACGCCGGCCGCCGCGAGGTAGAGGGCGGTCGGCGAGCCGAGCCCGCCGGTGCCGAGCAGCAGGACCTTCGCGTCGAGCAGCTTCATCTGGCCCTCGAGCCCGATCTCGGGAACGAGGATGTGGCGCGAGTAGCGCTCCTTCTGCTCCTGGGTCAGCGACCGGGGTGTGACGACGGGCAGGCCGCGGTCGCGCCAGAGCGTGATCCCGCCGGCCATCGAGGTGACGTCCTCGTAGCCGAGCTCCTCGCCCATCGTCTTCGCGGCGAGCGCCGAGCGGATGCCCGAGGCGCAGTAGAGGATGACCCGCTTCGAGCGGTCGGGCACGTACTGCTCGATCCGCTGCTCGAGGTAGCTCCGCGGGACGTGGATGGCGCCCTCGATGTGGCGCTCCTCGAACTCGGTCGACTCGCGGACGTCGATCAGGGCGACGTCGCCCGCGTCGAGCTCGGCCGCGGCCTCCGTCGGCTGGACCTCCTCGATCTCGGCCTTCGCCTGTGCGATCAGGTCGGCGCCGCTTGCTCGGTTCTTCGTCTCGGTCTCCGGGGTCATTACTTCAGAAAGTATAGCGACCGCGGTACGCGCTGTCGATCAGCCGAGAGCGGGTCGCATCTGGCGCAGGCGGCGGACCCGCTCCTCGATCGGCGGGTGGGTGCTGAAGAGGTTCGCCATCGCCTTCCCCCTGCCGCCGGCGAGCGGCTTGACGATGTAGAGGCACTCCGTCGACTCGTTGACCTTCATCGGGATCGCCTTGCTGCCCGCCTCGAGGCGGAGCAGCGCCGAGGCGAGGCTCTCGGGGTTGCCGCAGATCTGGGCACCGGTCGCGTCGGCCGAGTACTCGCGCTGCCGGGAGATCGAGAGCTGGATGATCGATGCGGCGATCGGGGCGAGCAGGACCAGAGCCAGCGAGGCGATCAGGCCCAGCGGGCTGTCGTCGTCGCCACCGAACCACAGCAGCATGTACCCGAGATAGGTGATGGCGCCGCCGATGGCCGCGGCGACGGCCTGGATCAGGGTGTCGCGGTTGCGGATGTGTGCGAGCTCGTGCGCGAGCACGCCGCGCAGCTCGTCGGGCGAGAGCAGCTTGGTGATCCCGGCCGTGACTGCGACCGCGGCCTTCTCGGGACTGCGGCCGGTCGCGAACGCGTTTGGCGCCTCCTGGGGAATCACGTAGAGCGCCGGCATCGGCATCTTCGCCGCGGTGGTCAGCTCGCGGACCATCTCGTAGATCTGGGGGGCCTGCTCCTCGGTGATCGGCTTGGCGCCGGCCGACTTCAGGGCGATCTTGTCGCTGAACCAGTAGACGCCGAGGTTCATCACGAGCCCGATGCCGAGGAACAGCAACGCCGTCTGCGGGCCGCCGATCAACGCGCCGATCACGACCAGCAGGCCGGTCAGCCCTGCCAGCAGCAACGTCGTGCGGATGCCTGCGGCCCAGTTGGAGCTCTTCGTCGTCGTCATCGGGGTGCCTCCTGTGGCGTCTCGGTGAGAGCGGAATGGTTGCAGACGCGGATAAGGGGTCCCTAATCGCGCGTTTCCGGCCGTTCCCGCGATGAACGGGCGGAACCGGCCTAATGGCCGATCGCGCAGCGGTCGATTGGGAGGGTGATGCGTCGCGGAACGCTCCTCACCCAGGTCCTGCTGGTCAATCTGCTGTTGATCGCGGCGGCGGTGATCGCCGCCTCGATCGCGTCGAACCCCGACAGCGAGATCCGCGACAGCGCCTCGGTCGGCCTCGTCCTCGGGTTCGCGGTCGCGATGACGGTCGCGGTGAACATCTGGCTCCTGGCCCGCCGGTTCGAGCCCCTCGAGCGCCTCGCCACCGAGATGGAGGAGGCCGACCTCAGCAAGCCGCCGGAGCCGCCCGTCGTGACGAGCGGGCCCACGGAGGTGGTCAGCATCGAACGCTCCTTTCACTCGATGCTCGAGCGCCTCGAGGCCGAGCGCCGCGGCGCTGCCAATGCCGCCCTCGGCGCCCAGGAGCGCGAGCGCGAACGGATCGCGCGCGATCTCCACGACGAGGTCAACCAGGCCCTGACCGCGCTCCTGCTCCGGCTCGAAGCCCTGCGCCGGCAGACCGATGATCCCGAGGCCGCCGCTGAGCTCGGCGAGATCGGCTCGCTGATCTCGCGAGCGATGCGCGAGCTGCTCGACATCGCCCGCGGCCTGCGGCCGACGACGCTCGATGACCTCGGGCTCAAGGCGGCGCTCGCCACCCTGGTCGAGGAGGTCGAGCGCGAAGCCGGGATCCAGGCCGGCTTCGAGGTCGAGGGAGATCTCGACGACCTCTCCGACGACCTCCAGCTCGTCACCTACCGCGTCGCCCAGGAGGCTGTCACCAACGTCGTCCAGCACGCCGATGCGGAGCACCTGCGGGTCCGGCTGATCGGCTCCACCGACGCGATCGAGCTCCGGGTGAGCGACGACGGCTCGGGATTCGCCGGCGGGCGGGCCGACGAGAAGCTCGGCATCGCGGGGATGCGGGAGCGGGCGCTGCTCTGCGGCGGCTCGCTCACGGTCGAATCCGTGCCGGGCGCCGGGACGCGGGTAACGCTCCGGGCTCGAACTGCCGATGTACCGGTCATGAGCGGCGTCGAGAACGGGAAGGCGGAGCGATGAGGGTGCTGATCGCCGACGATCACGGGATCGTCCGCTCGGGCCTGCGGAAGCTGCTCGAGAGCGAGGACGGCATCGAGGTCGTCGCCGAGGCGGGCGACGGCGTCGAGGCGTGCGACCGGGCGGTCGAGTTCCAGCCCGATCTCGCGATCCTCGACGTGAAGATGCCCGGCATGGGCGGGCTCGAGGCGACCAAGACGATCCGCGAGACCGCCCCCGACGTCTCGGTCCTGGTCCTGTCGATGCACGACGAGGATCGCTATCTGTTCGAGGCGCTGAAGGCCGGTGCGTCGGGCTACGTGCTCAAGCGCGCGGCCGACCGCGAGCTGATCGATGCGATCCGGGCGGTCGAGCGGGGTGAGCCCTTCCTCACCCCCGAGGCCCAGCAGGCGCTGATCCGCGACGTCCTCGACGGCGGCGAGAACCGCGGCGAGGAGCTGACACCCCGCGAGGAGGAGGTCGTCAAGCTCGTCGCCGAGGCGCACACCAACAAGGAGATCGCCGAGATCCTCGGCCTCGCCGAGAAGACCGCCGAGAACCACCGCTCGAACGCGATGCGGAAGCTCGGGATGCGCGACCGCGTCGAGCTCGTCCGCTACGCGATCCGCCGCGGGCTGATCGAGCCCTGAAGTCCCGCCCTCAGACGGGCTTCCTCAGCGTGACGACGTCCTGGTAGGGCGCGTCGCCGGGAACCTCGCGCCCCGACCACCAGCCCCGCTCGATCGCGGGGCCGGGCTCGAAGCCGGCTTCGGCCGCGGCCGCGATGAGCTGGGGCTCGAAGATGCCGACGCAGAACTCAGGCACGCGCGGGTCGGCTGCCAGGTAGGCCTCGCCGGCGGCGTCGGTCAGGCGGTGATCGAGGGCGAACGCCGGCCCCGGGCCCCGGAGCCGGCCCTCGACCTCGTCGTCGACGAGGAAGAACGTGCTGACGAGGACGCCGCCGGGCCGGAGGACGCGCGCGGACTCGCCGAGGTAGCGGCGGACGCCGTCGGGCTCCATGTGGGTGAAGACCGACGCCGCGAGCGCGGCGTCGAAGCTCCCGTCGGCGAACGGGAACTCGTACTCCGACGGCGCGACGTCGCCGTGGCGGTTGTACTGGCGATTGCGCACGTCGGCCACCCGGAAGCGGAAGTTGGGGTGCCGGGAGGTGATCTCGCGCGAGCACCAAGCGACGAACTGGGGTACGACGTCGAAGCCCTCGTAGGTGCCCGCCGGGAGCTGCGGGATCAGCGCCACAGCGGCCCGGCCGATGCCGCAGCCGATGTCGAGGACGTCGGCGTCGGGGCCGACCCCGTTGTCGCGGACGAGGCGGTCGCGCCAGTAGGCGCCGACCGGCGCGAAGTCCTCGCGGCGGCCGACGTACTGGAGCCGGCGCGGCGGCAACAACGGGTCCCGGCCGCGGGCCCGCTCGAGCGCGTCGACCGGCGCGAAGGCGACGGCACGAAAGCGCGGCGAGTACCAGATGCTCTTCAGCACCGAGCGGGAGCGCTCGCGGAAGGTCTGCTTCTTGATCGCGGTCACGTCGGGTACCTTGCTGCCCCCACCCGATCCGCATCGGGACCGCCGTGGCCGCTGCAGTCTCACACAATCCCAGCCGGCGAAAGCTCCGGGACGGCTCGTTCATCGAGCTCCGCGAGGTGTTGCCTTCGGACAAGGACGCGCTCGCGAGCGGCTTCGCCCGGCTCAGTCCGGAGTCGCGGTATCGGCGCTTCTTCTCCTCGCTCGACCGCCTCTCGGCGACCGACCTCGCCTACCTGACCGAGGTCGACCATCGCGACCACGAGGCGGTCATCGCCTTCGACGACGACGGCGAGACGGTCGGAGTCGCCCGCTACGTCCGCGGCGAGGAGCCCGACGCCGCCGAGGTCGCCGTCGTCGTCGTCGACGACTGGCAGGGCAAGGGAGCCGGCACGGCGCTGCTCGAACGCCTGACCGAGCGGGCGTCGGAGAACGGCATCGAGCGCTTCGTCGCCCTCGTCCTGCAGGAGAACTCCGAGGCGATCGAGCTCTTCCGCTCGGTCGACGCCGAGACGACCGGCCCCCGCCGGACGCCCGACGGCTACCTCGAGCTGATCCTCGAGGTGCCTCCCGGGCCGGTGCCGGGCACCGCCCTCGGCCGCGCGCTGCAGACGGCGGCGACCGGCCGGGTGGTGATCCATCCGTGGCGGCTGATCAAGGAGCGGCTGCAGGCGATGCAGCAAAACCGACCTGATCGCTAGGATTTGGTCCATGCTGTTCTCGACCAAGGCCGAATACGGGGTTCGATTGATGGTCGCCCTCGGTCGTCAGGGCGGTGAGCGCCCGGTGGCGCTCGCGTCCCTCGCCGACTCGGAGACCCTCCCCCTCGCCTATCTCGAGCATCTCGTCGCCAAGCTGCGCGATGCCGGCCTGGTCAGCTCCCAGCGCGGCGCCCACGGCGGCTACCGCCTCGCAGTTCCGGCCGAGGACATCCGGATGCTCGAGGTCGTCGAGGCGCTCGAAGGTCCGATCGCCCCGATGGACTGCTTCGTCGACGGCGTCGACGGACGCGTCCTGTGCTCGCACGAGTCCGACGGCGATGCCGCGTGCTCGACGAAGCTGCTCTGGACGAGGGTCCACGGCGGCATCACCCGGGCGCTGGCCGGGACGACCCTCGCGGAGCTGATCGAGTTCGAGAACCGCGACAGGAAGCTGAACAAGGTCGCGGCCGGCGCCGCCTGAGCGCCCGCGCCCAACCCCGCAACGAACTGAGAACTGGAGTCGAATGGCTGATCTCGAGATCAAGAACCTGCACGTATCCGCCGAGGACAAGGAGATCCTCAAGGGGCTGAACCTCGAGGTCAGTCGCGGCGAGGTCCACGCGCTGATGGGCCCGAACGGGTCCGGCAAGTCGACGCTCGCGAACTCGATCATGGGTCACCCCTCGCTCGAGGTCACGGATGGCTCGATCTCCTTCGACGGCGAGGACGTGACCGAGTCCGCGCCCGACGAGCGCTCCCGCGCCGGTCTCTTCATGGCCTTCCAGTACCCGGTCGCCGTCCCCGGCGTGACCGTCGCCAAGTACCTGCGGATGATCGTCAACGCCAAGCGCGAGGCGGCGGGCGAGCCCGAGATCAAGCTCAAGGACTTCGCCCGGACCACACAGGAGGCGATGGAGATGATGGACATCCCGCGCGAGTTCTCGAGCCGCTACCTCAACGACGGGTTCTCCGGCGGCGAGAAGAAGCGGATGGAGATGCTGCAGATGGCGCTGCTGAAGCCGAAGGTCGCCGTCCTCGACGAGACCGACTCCGGCCTCGACATCGACGCGCTGCGAACCGTCGCCGAGGGCGTCAACCGCTTCGCCGGTCCCGACATGGGCGTGCTGATCATCACCCACTACCAGCGGATCCTCCACATGGTCGAGCCCGACCGCGTCCACGTCATGTACGAGGGGCGGATCGTCAAGGAGGGCGGGCCCGAGCTCGTCGGCGAGCTCGAGGACAAGGGTTACGGCTGGATCAAGGAGGAGGTCGCGGCGAGCGCCTGACGCCGCCGCGGCCGCCGGACATGGCATCGGTCGCCTCCGATCGCACCACGGCGCCGGAAGCGCTCGACATCGAGCGGGTTCGGGCTGCGTTCCCGACCCTGAGCCGGATGATCGGCGACGAGACGCTCGTCTACCTCGACTCGGGGGCCAGCTCACAGCGGGTCCTGGCCTCGATCGAGGCGGTCGACCGCTACGAGCGCCGCCACCACTCCAACGTCCACCGCGGCTCGCACACGCTCTCGGCCGAGGCGACCGACGCCTACGAGGGCGCCCGCGCGACCGTCGCCGACCACCTCGGCGCGACCGACCGCCGCGAGATCGTCTTCGTCCGCAACGCGACCGAGGCCATCAACCTCGTCGCCCGCGCCTGGGGCGGCGCCAACGTCGGCGCCGGCGACCGGATCGTGCTCACCGAGATGGAGCACCACTCCAACATCGTCCCCTGGCAGCAGCTCGCCGAGGCGAACGGCGCCGAGATCGACTGGGTCGGGATCGACGACGACGGCGAGCTGATCCGCTCCGAGCTCGAGGCCGCTCTCGCCAGGTCGCCGAAGCTCGTCGCGATCACCCACCTCTCGAACGTGCTCGGCACGCTCAACCCGATCGGCGAGATCGCCGCGATGGCCCACGACGCCGGCGCGCTGATCCTCGTCGACGGCGCGCAGTCGATGCCGAAGCTCGGCGTCGACGTCGCCGAGCTCGGCGTCGACTTCTACGCGGTCACCGGCCACAAGGCCTACGGGCCGACCGGGATCGGCGCGCTCTGGGCCCGGCTCGACCTGCTGCGCGAGATGCCGCCGTTCCTCGGCGGCGGATCGATGATCCGCAAGGTCACCAGGGAGGGCACGACCTACGCCGACCCGCCCGCCAAGTTCGAGGCGGGCACCCCCGCTATCGCCCAGGCCATCGGCATGGCCGCGGCGCTGCGCTGGCTCGACGCCGTCGGGATGGACCGGGTCCTCGTCCACGAGCGCGAGATCACGGCCTACGCGATCGAGCGGCTGACGGCGATCGACGGACTATCGATCTTCGGCCCCTCGGCCTCGCCCGACCGGATCGGTCCGGTCTCGTTCGCCGTCGAGGGCATCCACCCCCACGACATCGCCGAGATCCTCGACCGCCACGGCGTCGCCGTCCGCGCCGGCCATCACTGCGCGCAGCCGCTGATGCAGCGGCTCGGCGTCCCCGCCACGGCCCGCGCCAGCTTCGGCGTCTACACGGCCCGCGAGGAGATCGACCGCCTCGCCGACGCGATCGACGACGCCAAGCGCGTCTTCGGAGTCTGACTCGTGGACGAGCTGTACAGAGACCAGATTCTCGAGCACTACAAGCGGCCGCACAATTTCGGTCGCCTCGAAGCCTTCGACCTCGACTACGAGGACACCAACCCGTTCTGCGGCGACGAGCAGCACGTCTTCATCAAGCTCGACGACGACGGCAGGGTCGCCGAGATCTCCTTCGAGGGCCAGGGCTGCGCGATCTCGACCGCCGCGACGTCGCTGCTGACCGACGAGCTCCTCGGCATGACCCGCGAGGAGCTCCTCCGCCTCCCGAAGGAGACGGTCCTCGACCTGCTCGGGATCGACATCTCCGCCACCCGGATGAAGTGCGCGATGCTCGGCCTCAAGGTCGTCAAGTCCGCCAGCCTCGGCGAGCCCGCCGACTGGGAGGACGAGGGCGTCGACGGCGACCCGGCGGCGGCCGGCGAGATCTGAGCCGAGACCGGCGGGGAAGTCAGCCGGAGCGCCGCCTCCCGGCGAGCTTGCGCCAGACGATGCCGCCGAAGATGACGCGCTCGCGGGAGAGCGTGTCGTTGCGGCCGATCCAGGGGCGGAACGAGCGGGCGAGCAGCCAGAGGGCGGCGCGCGGCGAGTGCTCGGCGGCCATCAGGCGGTCGAGATCGCGCCGGTGCTCGGGCAGGATCCGCTCGCCGAGGCGCAGCCGGAGGATCGTCCCGAGCTGGCGGATCAGCATGTAGCGGCCGACGTAGGCCGAGCGCCAGCCCGGGCTGCGGGCCGCGAGGCGGAAGCGGCGGGCGGCCCTGCGGGCGCGCATCGCGACCGCTCCGAGCCGGCCCTTCGGCGGGGCCACCCAGTGGCCCTCCGCCTCGCTGAGCGTCACCGAGGCGCCGTGGCGGACGTAGTCGTGGGTCGGGCGGTCGACATAGACGAGCGGCGCCGTCGCCATCGCGCAGAGTGCGAGCCAGTGGTCGTGGTAGAGCTCCTGGCCGGTGCCGCCCGGCGGGAAGGGCAGCGCCGTCTCCAGGAGCTCGCGCCGGAACATCGCGGCGGCGCCGGTGACGTTGTTGGTGACCAGCATCGAGGCCATGCTCTCGGCGTTGTTCTTGCGCTCGAAGAAGTAGGTGTCGGAAAGGACCGTGCCGTCGGCGCCGGCGATCCGGACGTCGCTGTAGGCGAGCAGCGAAGCGGGAGCGGCATCGAGGGCCGATGCGAGGACGTCGAGCTTGTCGGGGTGCCAGCGGTCGTCCTGGTCGGCGAGGGCGATCAGCGACGCAGAGGGCGGAGCCAAAGCGATCGCCCGCTCGAAGTTGCGGAGGAAACCGAGGCGCTCGGGCGAGCGGCTGATCACGAACCGCGGGTCGTCGCCGACCTCGCGCTCGAGCGCCGCGTAGGCATCCGGCGAGGAGCAGTCGTCGCTGATCACGCAGAGCCATTCGGACCGCGTCTGGGCGCGAATCGAGTCGAGCTGAACCCGGAGTCGCCCTGGATCCGGTTCGTAGGTGGCCATGCAGATCGCGATCCGCGCGTCGGCGGCGACCGGCTCCGGATCGGGCGGGTCGGACGCCGCCAGGGCGGAGTCGCCGGGCACGGTCAGCAGCGACCACCAGAGCGCCCCGCGGCCGTAGCGGCGCTCCTCGGGCATCGAGTGCGCATCGAGCCCGGCCTCGACGTCGCCGGCCTCGATCCGGACGACGGCCGGGACGGTGGCCGCCCCCAGCGTGCCCCCGACCCAGAACGCGGTCCCGGCCCCGATCCGGATCGGTTCGGGCGGGACGGTCGCGATCTCCCCCGCGCCGCCGACGATCTGAATCTCGGCTAGTTCCATGCTCGAATCGCCATCCTCGCGCTTCGCGCCCGAGTCCGCCGCCGGGTGCCCGCTAAAATCCGACTCTCGAAGTAGGGATTGAATGCCGGACCACACCATTTGCACAATCGAAGAGCTCCCCGAGGGGGCGAAGAAGATCGTCGAAGTCGACGGAATCGAGATCGGCGTCTTCAACTGCGGGGGCGAGTTCCTCGCGATCGAGGACCGCTGCTCGCACGACGACGGGCCGCTCGCCGAGGGCGAGTTCGATCCCGCTGCCTGTACCGTTGAGTGCCCGCGACACGGCTCCCTCTTCGACCTGAAGAGCGGCCGTCCCAAGACCCTTCCCGCCTTCGCGCCGGTCGAGACCTTCCCGGTCCGGGCAGAGGATGGGCAAATCAAGCTGGAGGTTGACTGAAATGAATCCGCCACCCGACGCAGCCACGATCGACCCCAAGCAGGCCGAGCGCGAGGCGATCAAGGACATCAACCAGGACTACAAGACGAAGTTCGGCTTCAACGACCCCGAGACCGGCTACGTCTACAAGGCGCCGAAGGGCCTGAGCCGACAGCTCGTCGAGGACATCTCCGAGTACAAGAACGAGCCCGAGTGGATGCGCGAGTTCCGGCTGAAGGCGCTCGACCACTTCCTCGCGCGACCGGTCCCGCAGTGGGGCGCGAACCTGAACCAGATCGACTTCGACGACATCCACTACTTCGTCCGCGCCTCCGAGCGGGCCGAGCACAGCTGGGACGACGTCCCCGACGACATCAAGAACACGTTCGACAAGCTCGGGATCCCCGAGGCCGAGCGCAACTTCCTCGCCGGCGTCGGCGCCCAGTACGAGTCCGAGGTCGTCTACCACCAGGTCCGCAAGGACCTCGAGGAGCTCGGAGTCCAGTTCCTCGACATGGACACCGCCCTCCGCGAGCACGAGGACATCATCCGCGAGCACTTCGCGACGGTGATCCCCGCCAACGACAACATGCTCGCCGCCCTCAACTCCGCGGTCTGGTCGGGCGGCTCGTTCGTCTACGTGCCGCCGGGCGTCAAGGTCGAGATGCCGCTGCAGGCCTACTTCCGGATCAACACCGAGAACATGGGCCAGTTCGAGCGGACTCTGATCATCGCCGACGAGGGCTCCGACGTTCACTACATCGAGGGCTGCACGGCGCCGGTCTACTCGACCGACTCGCTGCACTCCGCCGTCGTCGAGCTGATCGCCCGCCCCGGCGCGCGGATCCGTTACACGACGGTCCAGAACTGGTCGCAGAACGTCTACAACCTCGTCACGAAGCGGGCCATCGCCGAGCGCGACGCCACCGTCGAGTGGGTCGACTGCAACCTCGGCTCGAAGATCACGATGAAGTACCCGTCGATCTACCTGATGGGCGAGCGGGCGCACGGAGAGATCCTCTCGATCGCCTTCGCGGGCTCCGGCCAGCACCAGGACGCCGGCGGCAAGATCATTCACGCGGCGCCGAAGACGACGTCGTCGATCTTCTCGAAGTCGATCAGCAAGGACGGCGGGCGTTCGACCTACCGCGGGCTGCTCGAGGTCGCCAAGGGCGCGACCGAGGCGCGCTCGAAGGTCGTCTGCGACGCGCTCCTGCTCGACCCCGAGTCGCGCTCGGACACCTACCCGACGATCCGGATCGACGAGAACGACGCGAACGTCGGCCACGAGGCCTCGGTCTCGAAGATCGGCGAGGAGCAGCTGTTCTACCTGCAGACGCACGGCCTCGACGAGGAAGAGGCCTCGAAGATGATCGTCAACGGCTTCATCGAGCCGGTCGTCAAGGAGCTGCCGATGGAGTACGCGGTCGAGCTCAACCGCCTGATCGAGCTGCAGATGGAGGGCTCGATTGGCTAGCGCGGCCGTTCAGGCGGCCGAGCCCGCGTGGCTCGCCGAGCGGCGCGAGCAGGCGATCGAGGCGGCAAGGGAGCTCACCCTCCCGGGCCCGAAGACCCGCGGCTGGGAGTTCACCGACCTCTCGAAGCTCGACCTCGCCGCCTACGGTCCCGCCGAGGGCGGCGATCTCGCGGCGGCCGAGGGCCTCGCGAGCCGGCTTACCGTCCCGGCGGGCTCCTCCGGGCTGACCCAGGTCGACGCGACCTCGCGCTCGGACTTCGGCGATCCCGCCGGCGACGGCCGCCCCGACGGCGTCACGGTGATGAGCCTCGCGTCCGCGGCCGAGCGCTTCCCCGACCTCGTCGCCGACCGCTTCGGGACGATCGTCCCCGCCGGCGGTGACCCGTTCGTCGCGATCAACGAGGCCGGCTGGGTCGGCGGCGCGCTCGTCTACGTGCCGCGCAACGCCCGCCCCGAGCACCCGATCTCGCTGACCGCGGTCCAGCAGGCCTCCGGGCGCACGCTCAACTGGCGGACGCTGATCGTGCTCGAGGAGGGCGCCGAGGCCGAGGTCTGGGAGCGCTACGTCTCCGCCGACGAGGCCGGCGAGGGTCTCTTCAACGGGGTCACGGAGATGATCGTGGGCGAGGGCGCCAACCTCCGCTACGTCTGCGGCCAGGACCTGTCCGAGAGCTCCTGGGTCTTCGCCAGCCAGCGCGCCGAGGTCGCCCGCGACGGCAACCTCGAGTGGGTCGCGCTCGGCTTCGGATCCGCCAACGGCAAGGTCCGGATGGAGACCAAGCTGACCGGCCGCGGCGCCGGCGCCCGGGTCACGGGCGCCTACGTCAGCAACGGCCGCCAGCACCTCGATTACGACACGACGCAGGAACACGCTGCGGAGGACACGACCTCCGACCTCGCGTTCCGGGGAGTCCTCGACGGCCGCTCGACGGCCGTCTGGCGCGGGATGATCAACGTCGACAAGGGCGCCCAGCGGACCGACGCGTTCCAGGACTGCCGCAACCTGATCCTCTCGAAGCGCGCGCACGCCGACGCGATCCCGGGCCTGCAGATCGAGGCCGACGACGTCGCCTGCACCCACGCGGCGGCGGTGGCCCAGGTCGACCCCGAGCAGCTCTTCTACCTGACCTCGCGCGGCCTCGACGGCGAGCAGGCGAGCGAGCTGATCGTCGGCGGTTTCCTCGCCGAGCTCGTCGAGCGGGTCCCCGAGGGCGCCGTCGCCGACGCCCTCGCGAGCGCGCTCGAGTCCCGGCTCGGCGAGCTCCTGGGCTGAGCCCAGTGCGGCGCGGCGCGGCTGCGACGCTGCTGGCCGCGGCTGCGACCGCGGCGCTGACGTTCGGCTGCGGCGGCGAGCGCGAGTTCGACGCCGGCGGGTTCATCGACGCCGCCAACGACGAGGGCGCGGAGCTCGCGCTCGGCGAGCAGATCACGACGACCCCCGCGGACGAGCCCGTCTACGCGATCAGGTTCGCCGCGCCGCCGGGCGACCCGAACCCACAGCTCCAGAGCGGGCGCAGCTCGGGCACGATGATCGTCGCCGGCGACGCCGGCAGCGCGGGCGAGCAGTTCGACCACTGCGAGGGCGCGGCCGACCTGACCTGCTTCCGGGCCGCGAACGTCGTCCTCCGGTTCGAGGCCATGGCCGCCGCCGACCGGGCGCGGGTCAGCGGCGCCGTCTCGGCGCTGGCATCCGAGGGTTAGTCCTGCGCGTCGCCGCCGCCGGCCTCGCGCCGGCGCTCGCGGATCGAGGCGACGAGGACCGCGATCAGCACGATCGCACCCGGGATCACGTAGGGCAGCCAGTGGCCGGCGTGTGCGACCGGGATCCCCACGTCATCCGTTCGCCTGCGAGAGCAGGTAGAGGCCGAGGACGCTGAAGAAGACCATCGTCACCAGCATCCAGACCTGCGAGTAGGCGGCGGTCCGCGGGTCCTTCCACAGCGACAGCGCGCGGTCGTGGCCGAGCGCGAGGGCGATGACGTGACCGACGACGATCGCGCCAAACTGCACGTACCAGATGGTCGTCGCGCCGATGAGGCCGTAGTTGATCCCCGATCCGGCGGTGCCGAACCAGTCCGAGCCGTCGCCGAAGGGGTCGGAGAGCAGGAACGTGAACTGCGCCTGCTCCTGGTAGACGACGAGGCTGAAGTAGTGGGCGACGAGGTAGGCGAGGGCGATCGGGATGAACGCGTGCGCGAACTTCCTCCCGAGCTCAAGCGCGGAGCGCTTGCCGTCGACGATCCGCATTCCGTAGATGCCGCCCCAGAAGATCGCCGCCACGGCGAGAAGGGTCCCCGTCAGATAGAGCGTGTTGGTCACCCGCAGGGCCGTCACCGGCGAGAGCCCGGCGTCGGAGAAGGTCTGGAAGGTCGAGCTGATCGCGTCCTTGAGAACGCCCTCCTGGGCGCCGTCGAAGGTCGTGGCGCCGATCGCGGTCAGGACGAGCGCGAGCGAGCCCGCCGGCAACGCCCAGGTCGTGGTGCCGGCGAGGACGGGGCGCCGGCCGAGACGACCCTCGCGGACCTCGAAGGGCGCGAGGCTTCCGAACATCCCGAAGTACTGGGTGAACGCCTCGCCGCGGTCGGTCCAGCGGTCAATCCCGAACAGGCCCATCGCGACGAACGTGTACAGCGAGTAGGCGACCGTCGCGGTGGCGATCGTCTGCGGCGTGACGCCGGAGGCGGCGAAGCCGGTCTGCCCCCAGACCAGCTCGAGGAAGATGAAGCCCACCAAAGCGGCGACGGCGGGCCAGCGGCCCAGCCGCTCGGGGTAGCTGAGCGGCGCCGTCTGCTTCTGGCCGACGATGGCGCTGAAGGCGGCCGCGACGACGTGCGCGATCGCCCGCCAGGGGTTGAACGCGCGGAAGACGTTCCCGAAGAGCACGCTCAGCACGACGGTTCCGAGCCAGAAGGTGACGAAGACGAACGTGACCGAGAAGTTCCGGTCCGGGGCATCGACGCCGTCGATGCCGGTCCAGACGACGAAGACGAGGAGGACCACGCCGACCGCGCCGGCGAGGATCTGCGCGACGCGCCCGGTGAGCGCGGCGGCGACGGCGCCGCCGAACGCCCGCCAGTCGTAGTTCTCGAAGCGGACCGAACGCCACCCGAGGGTCAGGCCCACGAACGAGACGATCAGGACGATCGAGGAGCCCCAGGCGAACAGCCAGTCGGGCAGCGGCAGATCGGAGCGCCCGACGAGGCCGTGGGCGGATGCCGCGGCCGGCAGCATGACCGCGGTCACCGCAGCGCTGAGCAGCGCCCAGGCGGCGATGAGCAGGGTCCCGCTGCCGGCCCGGCGGATCACGGGTTGACCGTCAGCTCCGCGATCTGGGTCTCCGAGCTGTGGAGCTCGACCTCGAATACGCCCTCGAGATCGGCCGGGAAGTCGAACTTCGCGGTGCCGTTCGCGGGCAGCTCCTCCTCGATGTCGTAGCCGTGCACGTGGACTTCGTCGGCCGTGTCCGACTCGACGTCGAAGCGGATCTCGTCGCCCTTGCTGAACTCGAGATCGGCGACGCCGCCATCGGGCTGTCCGTCCACCACCTTGATCACGGCGACTTCGTCCGCCTCGGGCTTCGGCTTCGGCTCATCGCCGCCCTGGTCGGCTTGGGTGGTGGTCGTGGTCGTTGCTTCAGTGGTCGCACTGGTCGAGTCGTTGTCGTCGTCGCCTCCCTTGAAGACGAAGAAGAGGACGACGACCGCGGCCAGCGTCACGAGCAGGGCAGCGATCCGTGTTCCGTTCGATTGCATTTGATCCTCCTTCGAGGAGCTACTTCGGGTTCGCCGGGACGGTGGTCGAGCCGGCGGGCTTGGAATGGTCCAGCGCGGGAGCGTCGATGTTCTGGCTTGAACCTCCGAAGACGAACAGGATCAACGCGACGAGGCCGATGACGAGGCCGAGGCCAATGCCGATCGCGCGGTCGGTCCTGCTCACCGGGAGGAGGCTAGCCGATCGCCTCCCGGGCCCACCGCATCCGGCGGTGGGTCAGGCGGGCAGCGGTGGCCCGCGCCCGGAGAGGGGGCCGGAGCGCAGGAAGCCGGTCGGTCGCGACCACGCGGACCTGCGATCCCACCGCGCGGTGAGGCGCCTGGGGGCCCGCCGGCGACGTGCGAAGCGCTCGCGGACCCGGTCGAGGGCGGCGATCCCGGGCGCGCGCCCGGTGAAGAGAATCGGGAGAACCAGGAGCAGTAGCGGCGCGAGGGCCGCGACGCCTCCCGCTGAGGCGATGGCGAGCGCGAGCGGCGCCGTGACGAGCAGGAACAGCGCCGCCGCTGACCGCTGCGATCGGTTGAGTGCCCGGTCCACGGCGGGAACCGTACATCGCGGCGCCCGTCGGCCGGGCGGTTCGCCGCCGGAAGCCGGAGCGCCTGAGCGCGAACGGGCCCGGCCGGGACGCCTCCCGGCCGGGCCCGGCGCTCTCCTACCCCCGGAGTCCTAGACGCCGTCGAGGAGGCGCCAGTTGGCCTCGAACGCGCTCTCGGCCGCGGCGACGACCGCGTCCTCGTCGGCCGGGGTCGCGATCAGCTCCTCGAGGAGCTCCCGGCCCTCGGCGGCGTGCTCGACGTCGCGTCCGCGGTGGACGGTGAAGTACCGGGTCCCGGGCTCGGAGTCGACGCCGTAGTGCTCGGCGAGGCCCTCGAGCTTCGTCTTCGAGATCTCGGGCTGGCCGCTTTCGATCGCGTAGAGGCGGGCGAGGGTGCGCAGGGCGCCGTCCTTCTCCGTCCAGACCTCGACGCACTCCCGCGTCTCGGCGGTGGGCTCGGCTCCCGCGTCGCCGTCGACCGCGTCGACGAAGCCGTCCCAGAGCGCGACGTGGGCGAACTCCTCGCCGGCATGCGAGGCGAGCTCGGGGTGCTCGGGCAGGTCGGCGGCCGCGTTGGCGGAGAGCTCGGCGACGGCCGTCACCGCGTGCCGGTACTGGCCGGAGTAGCGGGCGAGTTCCTCGGCGGTCAGCTCGCCGGCGGACCAGCGGACGTAGAAGGGGTGCTGGAGGACGTCGTGGCGGGCTCGCGCCTGCTCGATGCGGTCCCAAACGGTCTCGGCCATGTCTCTACTCCCTGTTTCTCGTGACGTCGGTTACGGGAAAGTGAGCATACCCACGTGCCCCGACCGCGTCCGCTCGCCCCGGCGCCCTCCGCGCGATCTCTAGGATGCTCGCCCCGTGCGGCCCGAGCGCGACAACATCGCCATCCCCCCGTTCCCCCCCGGGACGACCTGGATCGGAACCGAGGCTCCGGTCAGCGAGCGGCTGACGGCGCGGGCGGCGCTGCTCGTCCACTTCTTCGAGCTCGGCGAGCTCAGCAGCGTCCGGACCCTTCCCTTCATCTCTGCCCTGGCACGCAGGTACGCCGAGAACGGCCTCTCCGTGCTCGGCGTCCACTCGCCGCGCTCGCGGCTCGCGGCCTCCGACGAGGCGCTCGAGGCCGGCCTCGAGCGCCTCGACGTCGCCTTCCCGGTCGGCAACGACCACGAGCACCGGATCTGGCACGCCTACGGCTGCCAGGGCTGGCCGTCGACCTTCCTCTGGGGTCAGGGCGGAACGCTCCGCTACGCCCACTTCGGCGAGGGCGCCTACCACGAGACCGAGGAGGCGGTTCGCGCCGAGCTCGCCCTCGGCGAGGGCCACGAGCTGCCCGAGCCGGTCATGGGACCGCCGCCGACCGGCGAGCAGCCGCGGATCGGCAAGCCGAGCGCCGAGGTGTTCCCCGGCGGCTCGCACGATGTCCCCTGGACCCCGTCGCAGCCGGGCGAGCCGCTCGAGGTCGAGTACGCGGGAGCGGGCGCATGGGCGGCTCTGGAAGGGACCGGCACCATCGATCTCAGCGTCGACGGCGAGCCGACCGGCGAGATCGTCCTCGGAGGCCCCGGGCTCTACGAACTCAGCGGCCATCCCGAGCACGGGATGCACGAGGTCCGCCTCGACCTCGGCGGCGACGTCAGGGTCTGGTCACTGGCGTTCGCGCCCGGCCCCGAGCGCTGAGCGGGTTCAGCCGGCGCCGGCCGCGGCGAGCTCGGTTCGGATCTGCTTCGGAAGCATGAACCGGACGTCCTCGTCGATCGCGCGAAGCTCGGAGACGTCGTCGGTGCCGCGGGCGCGGAACAGGTCGACGAGCTCGGTGACGAGCTCCTCGGGCGCGCTCGCCCCGGAGGTGACGCCGAGGGTGTCGACGCCCTCGAGCCACTCCTCGCGGACCTCGGTGGCCTTGTCGATCAGATACGACGGCGTGCCGAGCTCGCGGGTGACGTCGACCAGCCGGTTCGAGTTCGAGGAGTTGCGCGAGCCGATCACGAGCACGAGGTCGCACTCGGCGGCGAGCTGCTTGACGGCGAGCTGGCGGTTGGTCGTCGCGTAACAGATGTCGTCGGACTTCGGGCTCGCGATGTTGGGGAAGCGCTCGCGGAGGCGGGCGATGACGCCCGCCGTCTCGTCGACCGAGAGGGTGGTCTGGGTGATGAACGCGACCTTGTCGGGATCCTCGATCTCGAGCCGGTCGACGTCCTCGGTCGTCTCGACGAGGATGATCGACTCCGGCGCCTCGCCGGTCGTCCCCTCGACCTCCTCGTGGCCGTCGTGGCCGATCATCACGATCGTGTAGCCCTCCTCGGCGAACTTGCGGGCCTCGACGTGGACCTTGGTCACGAGCGGGCAGGTGGCGTCGATCGTCCGCAGCTGCCGCTTCGCCGCGTTGGCGTGGACCGCCGGCGCGACGCCGTGGGCGCTGAAGACGACGAGCTCTCCCTCGGGGACCTCGGTCTCCTGGTCGACGAAGATCGCCCCGCGCTCGCTGAGCTGCTCGACCACGTGCTTGTTGTGGACGATCTCCTTGCGCACGTAGACGGGCGCTCCGTGCAGGTCGAGCGCGTGCTCGACGGTCTGGACGGCGCGGTCGACGCCCGCGCAGTAGCCGCGGGGCGCCGCCAGCAGCACCCGTCGCGGGGTGTTGGGCGTGGCTTCCGACATCGCCATGAAGGGTAGCGGCGAGCGCCGCTCGGCTCAGCCGGGCTCGCCCGGCACGAGATTCCGCGACCAGGGCGCCAGCACCCGGTTGCCGCGTTTGACCATCACCGTCCCCGACACGCGATCGGGAAAGCCGGTGCGGTTGTCGCGAAACAGGATCGGTACGAGTCCGAGGCCGAACGGCAGGATCGCGAGTACGGTCGCCCAGAGGCGCCGGAAGGCCCGTCTGACGCCGATCTCCGGGCTGCCCTCGTGCTCGAGCTGGATCCCGGTGAAGCGCATGCCCGGGGTCTGTCCCTCGAATGCCCAGAAGCCGGTGAAGTAGATCGCGACGGCGATGAACGCGCCGAAGGAGAGCAGCGCGGCGAGCCAGGCCGGGATCTTCTCGTCGGTGACGAGCTGGAGGACGCCCGAGAGCATCGCCGTGAACAACGCAAACCCGGCGGCGAGGATCCCGGCATCGACGGCGAGGGCGACGCCGCGCCCGACGAGGCCGACGTTCTCGGTCTCCTCGGTTCGCTGCGGGCGTCGCGTGATCCTCCGCAGCAGCCGTTCGACGAAGTCGTCGACGGCGCCCGCCGCGCGCGAAACCTGACGGCCGAGGTCCGCGATCAGCCCGACGCCCTGCGATGCGAGCGCGACCCGCACCTCGGGCGCCTCAGCGATCCGCTCGACCAGCATCTGCGCCTTGTCGCTGGCGAGGATGTCCTCCCAGACACGGTCGGCGACCTCGCTGTCGATCGCCCGCCGGATCGTCTCCTCGAGCCGCTCCTGGTCGATCGACGCCTCGACGGCGTCGGCGAGGCGGCCGTCGTCGATGACCCGTGCGATCGCGCGCTCGACCGCCGCGCTCTCCAGCGCCCGGACGATCGCCTCCTCGACCGCGACCTCGACGGTCCGGTCGATCCCGGTCGCGCCGGCGAGCCGGCCCACTCCCCGGGCTCCACCCTCGAGCAGGCGACCGCCGATCGGCACCTCAGGCCGCGATCGGCCGTTCGAGTCTTGGTCCGCCACTGCGAACGACAGGCTACTCCGGAACTACCCGGCACCGATGCGGGGAAGGGCCTCGAGTGCCGCTCCGCCGATGCGGTCGAGGCTCTCCGGGCAGACGTTGCCGAGGTCGTCCTCGCGGGTGTGCCAGTACCTGCCCGGCGTTCCACCGGGCCCGAACTCGAAGTCGATCAGGTCGACGGCCGGGATTCCGGCCTCGAGGAACGGGATGTGATCGTCCCCGATCCCGCCGGTGGTCCCGGCGAACAGCTCCGGGTCGGCGGTGGCGAAGAGGTCGTGGAGATCCTCGTCGGAGTTCTCCTCACGCGGGATCGAGAGGTCGCAGTCGCCGACCATGTCGAGCAGCACCATCGCCTCGATCCGACCGATCGGCGGGCTCCCCTGAGCGGCGGTGCGGGCGTAGTCGAGGTACTGGCGGCTTCCGCGCAGCCCGCTCGCGTCGAAGTCGTCGCCGGCACGGGCCTCCTCGCCGTCGAAGAGGGCGATCGCGACCGCGGGACCGGGCATCGGGTTGGGTAGGGCGCGAGCGAGCTCGAGGACGGCGGCGACGCCGGAGGCGCCGTCGTTCGCACCCACGAAGCCGGGGATGCCCGGGACCGTGTCGTGGTGGGCTCCGAGGACGACGTAGCCGTCGCCGCGGCCCGGAATCACGCCGACGACGTTGCGGAGCGGGTGCTGGATGCGGACGTCGGCGACCCCGGCGAGCCGCAGCTCCCGGGCCAGCTTCGCCGTGAGCCTGCGGTTGGCCGCCGAACCGGCGGGGCGCGGGCCGAGCGCCACCTGCGCCCGGAGGTCGGAGAAGGCGCGGGCGGCGTCGAATCCGTCGCTCGCGACGCCATCCGGCGCGGTGGCGGTGCCGGCATCGTCGCCGCAGCCGCCGAGCGCCAGCAGGGCACCGGCGAGCAGCGCGATCGCCCCGGACACGACTGCGGCCGGGGTCTGGCGAGGCTCGGACATGCGCGATACGTTAGGGCCATGTCTCAGGGACACATGGATCGCCTGACGGCGATCGACGCCTCTTTCCTGACGAACGAATCGGGCACGAGCCACATGCACATCGGCGGCGTGACGATCTTCGAGGGCCCGCCGCCGAGTTACGAGGACCTTCTCGACCACATCGAGAGCCGCCTCCACCTCGTCCCCCGCTACCGCCAGAAGCTCGCCGTCCCCCCGGTCGAGACCGGCCGGCCGTTCTGGGTCGATGACCCGCAGTTCAACATCGGCTACCACGTCCGCCACTCGGCCCTGCCGGCCCCCGGCGACGAGGCCGTGCTGCGACGGATGGCCGCCCGGGTCTTCTCACAGCAGCTCGACCGCACGAAGCCGCTCTGGGAATTCTGGCTCGTCGAGGGACTGCGCAAGCGCCGCTTCGCGCTGATCTCGAAGACCCATCACGCGCTCGTCGACGGTGTCTCCGGCGTCGACATCGCGACCGTCCTGTTCGACGTCAAGCCCGTTCCGGAGGCGATCAAGGCCGAGCACGAGTGGATCCCGAATCCGAGCCCGTCGGGTGCGGAGCTCGCCGCCCGCGGCATCGGCGCCGTCGCCCGGACCCCGATCGGCGCCGCTCGCCGGGTGGCGTCGGCGGTGGGGTCGCCGAAGGCGGCGATGCGCAGCGTCCAGGACGCCGCCGAGGGCGTCGGAGAGGTCGCGTGGGAGTTCGCCAACCCCGCCCCGGAGCTGCCGCTCAACACACCGATCGGCCCTCACCGCCGCTACACCTGGGTCCGGGGCGACCTCGGCGAGTACAAGCGGATCAAGGCGGAGCTCGGCGGCACCGTCAACGACGTCGTCCTCTGCGTGGTCGCCGGCGCCCTCCGGCGCTGGCTCCGCGCCCGCAGCGTTCGCACCGAGGGCCTCGAGCTGCGGGCGCTCGTCCCCGTCTCGATCCGGGCGACCGACCAGCAGGGCGAGCTCGGCAACCAGATCGCGGCGGTCCGCGGGCCGCTGCCCGTCTACGTCGAGGACCCGGTCGCGCGACTGCGGACGGTCCGCGAGGCGATGGACGGCATCAAGTCCTCGAAGAAGGCGCTCGGCGCCGAGGTGATCTCGCGCTTCAACGACTTCGCGCCGCCGACGCTGCTCGCGCAGGCTTCGCGGATCAATTTCTCGACCCGCCTCTTCAACCTGATCGTCACCAACGTCCCCGGCCCGCAGATCCCGCTCTACGTCCTCGGCCGGGAGTTGCTCGACATCTTCCCGGTGGCGTTCCTGCCCGAGAACCACGCGCTCGCGATCGCGATCATGTCCTACAACGGCAAGATCGACTTCGGGCTGCTCGGCGACTACGACGCGATGGACGACATCAACCTGATCGCCGAGGGGATCGAGGCCGAGGTCAAGCAGCTGCTCGAGGCGGCCGATGAGTCGGAGAGGCGCAATCGCCAGCGCCAGAAGCGGCGCAAGGGCGCCGGCTCCGGGCAGGCGACACCCTCCGCCTGATTCGGCGTGCCCGACCCCGGCCCGAGCCCGTTCCGCTACCACCTCGAGCTGACCCCGGCGCAGCTCAAGGCGGTTCACGACGCGCTGCGCGAGCTCGCGTCCGGACCCGGTTCGGACGAACGGACCCGCGAGATCGTCGACGAGGTGCTGGCGATGCTCCCCGGCGAGGAGCACATCGCCCAGATCAGGCCGGGCGACGACGGCGGCACGGTCGAGGAGGACGTCGCGCCGCCGGACGAAGACGACGGCCCGGGCCCGCCCGACATCCTCGCCTGACCGCGGCCCCACCGGGAAGGCCCGCTAGCCTGCCCGCTTCCCGATGAGCCTCTCCGTCGAGATCGGCCTGCTGATGGCGGTCGCGACCGCGTTCTTCGCGGTCGTCGGCTTCCTTTACAAGCACAAGGGGGCGATCGGCTCGCCGCCGGTCGAGTGGAACCGCCCGGTCCGCACCTCCCTGGCGCTGTTCCGGAACCGCTGGTACGTGCTCGGGATCGTGATCGCGATCGGCTCCTGGGGGTTTCACGTCGCCGCCCTCGCGCTCGCCCCGATCTCGCTCGTCCAGTCGGTGATCGCCGGCGGCCTGGTCCTGTTGACGGTCGTCGCCGACCGCCTGTTCGCCCATCACGTCACGCGCCGCGAGTGGATCGGCGTCGCCCTCGCGGCGCTCGGCCTCGCGTTCCTCGCCGCCACGCTCGACGGCTCCGCCGACGGCGCCCACTCCGACTACGAGGCGGCGACGCTGGCGATCTTCCTCGCGTCGGTCACGGCGCTCGCGATCGCCGTCGCCTTCGTCGGCTGGCGCACCAGCCACGCCGGCGTCGCCCTCGGCGCCTCGGCGGGGCTCTTCTGGGCCGTCTCCGACACCGCGATCAAGGCCCAGACCGGCACCTTCGGCGAGAGCCTCACGACCGTCTTCGTCAGCCCCCTGGTCCTGATCATCATCGTCGCCTCGTTCGTCGGCCTCACCGTCTCGGCGAAGAGCCTCCAGATCGGCAAGGCGGTACCGGTGATCGCGATGACCACGGTCGCAGCCAACGCGCTGACGATCCTCTCCGGCCCCGTGGTCTTCGGCGACCCCGTCCCGGACGACGCCCTCGGCTTCACGGCCCGGATCCTCGCGTTCGTGCTCGTGATCGGCGCGGCGGCGATGACGCCGGCGCCGGTCCGGGCGGCCGAGGCATAGCGATCGCGGGACGCCCGCGATCAGCCCTTCGGGACCAGCTTCACCTTGAGCTTCTTCTTGGCGACGTTGCCGGAGTCGTCGGTGAGCTTGCCCTTGAGCGTCGCCTTCGCCTTGCCGGCCGTGACCTTCGCGGCCTGACCCTTCTCCTTCAGCTTCAGCTTCAGCGTCTTCGACCTGCCGGCCTTGACGGTCTTCGTCTTCCCCTTCAGGGCAAAGGACTTGCCGCCCCGCTTGATCTTGCCCTTGACCTTCGCCGACAGCTGCTCGCCCGCCTTGACCTTGACCTTGACGACGACCTTGCCGGGCTTCTGCTTCTGGGTCTTCTTCGCCTTCAGCTTGCCGTCGACCCTGGAATCGACCGTCACCTTCTTCGTCACGGTGGCGGTCGGCGAGCCGTTGCAGAAGATCGCGCTGCCGGTCGAGGCCACGTCATCGGTGAACACGGCGTCGGAAGCGCAGTCGTTGTGGACGGTCAGGGTGACTTCGTATTTGCCGTCCTCGAGGAAGACGTGGGTCGGCTTCGGGCCGCCGTTGCCGAGGTTGAAGCCGTCGCCGAAGTTCCAGTCGTAGCGGGTCGGGAAGCCGCCGGCCACGGTCGTCGCCGAGGCGTTGAACTGGAGCGGCACGTTCGCCTTGCCCCCTTCCGCTTTGAACTTCGCGTCAGGCGTCTGCGTCGGCGTCACCCCGATGCTGAAGAAGTTGGGGAAGGGGCCGCCGGTCGGAAAGGGACTGCCGGCGAGAGGAGCCAGGGACAGACTGTCGATCGAGAATCCCGCGACCGCCCCGGGATCGGCGAGCTGGGACAGGTAGAGCGAAGAGGCGTCGGGCGTCGTCGCGATCGCATGGGTCTGACTCGGCATCAGGACGGGGTCGACCGTCTGCGTCAGAGCGCCCGTCGTCGGGTCGATCCCGAACCCCTCGACAGACTTGCCGAACGCCTCGCTCACCCAGAGCTGATCGCCGTCCGGTTCGATCGCCAGCTCGGAAGGGGTGTCCCCGGCGGTCGCATACGGGGAGCCGGCCATCGCGCTGGGGGCGCCCGTCGTCTGGTCGATGTTCATGGCGAGGATCTTGTCGGTGTTCGACACCGCGACGTACAGGTGCTCGCCGTCCGGGGTCAACGAGGCGCCGAACGGGTTGATCTGCCCGGCGAAGGAGAGGGGCGAGCCGGCGATCGTGTGCAGGCTGCCGTTGGGGGAGATCGTCAAAGACGCGACCGCCGTGTCGGCGCTACCCGCCGGCCCACCGCTCGGTCCCTTGCGACCGGTGACGTAGACGAAGCGACCGTCCGGGGACACCACGACCCCACGCGGATCCCAGATCCCGATCGAGACGGGCGAGGAGGGCACGAGCGTCAGCGCGCCGTTGTTCGCGACCGAGAAGACGGAGATCGAGGGGGCCGCGTCGGATGAATCGCGATTCGTCGCGAGCAGGTACTCGCCGTCCGGAGTGAACCCGAGCCCGGTCGGCTGGTTGCCGCCGCCGGGCGTTGCTCCGATGTCGCTCAGAGTTCCGTCGGCGCCGATCTCGAATCCCTGGACCTCGTCGTCGCCGGTGTTGGCGACGTAGACGTGGCGGGCGTCCGGACTGACCGCGACGCCGTTGGGGTCGTCACCGATACCGATGGGCGAGCCGTCCAGCGTGGTGAGCACACCGTCTTCGCCTCCGTTGAACGCGGCGAGGCTCCCGTCGCCGCTGATCGGGTTGTTGCTCACGTAGACGCTGCGATCGGCGCTCGCGCTCGCCGGCAACACCAGCAACGCGAGGGCGAGCGAGAGTGCGAGCCGCGCCCGCCG
>JADFCZ010000053.1 GCA_018263295.1 Conexibacter sp. | reverse complement strand
GATGTGCGCTTTCGCCTGCTCCCCGAAACCGACGATCGCGACGTTCGACCAGCCCGTGGCCGCGAACGCGAGCACGCACGCAGCCGAGGCCGCGGCCGTTCGTGCGACCGTGATCGCCGAGGCGTCCATCACCGCGACCGGCAACCCGGTCTCGCTGTCGCTGACGACGATCAGGCCGGAAACGAGCGGAAGCGCGCGATCGGCGTTGGACTGGAAGTCGGCGATCCACTTGACCGCCGTGACGTCCTCGTCGGCGATGTACGCGGACATGGCACGCGCGGCGGCACCGGGCCGCGGTGAAATCTCGGGCGGCGCAGGAGCCGAGCACCGCCCTTCGCGAACGGCGCGATAGGCCGAGTGGACCAATCGGAGCCGCTCGTCGGGAGGCGGAAGCAACGCCTCCACGATCGGACGAGACAGGTAGCGAATCGGGGTTTCGAGCGATGCCGTCATCGGTGCAGAAACGTTTCGCCACCCTAACGGCTACTTCGGTAACGTGCCTCCGAACCGCGTTGTCCGGAATCGAGGAGGAGCATGTGAGCGACGGCATCGGCATCGGTCTTGTGGGGCTGGGAATGGCGGGGAGAACCCACGTGCGCGAGATCGCGCATCTCGAGGGCGCCCACACGGCAGCCGTGTTCGGACGCAGCGAGGAGAAGGTCCAGGCGTTCGCCGACGAGTTCGGGGTCCCCCGCGCCTACACCGACTACGAGGCCTTCCTCAACGATCCCGCCGTCGACGTCGTTGACGTCCTGACTCCACACGGAGTGCACCGCGACTACGCGGTCCGGGCGGCCGACGCGAAGAAGCACGTGATCGTCGAGAAGCCGATCGCGCTCGACCTCGACGAGGGCCGGGAGATCATGGACGCATGCGATCGCAACGGCGTCACCCTCGGCGTGATCTATCAGATGCGATTCGGAACCTGGGCTCGGAAGCTGAAGCAGGCCGTCGAGTCGGGTGCGCTCGGCGAGCTGATCCTGGTCGACGGGATCGAGAAGGCGTTCCGAACCGCCGAGTACTACTCGCAGGACCCGTGGCGCGGTACCCGCGAGATGGAGGGCGCGGGCTGTCTGATGACGCAGTCCATCCACATCATCGACATGCTTCAGTGGCTGGCAGGGCCGGTGACGAGCGTCAGCGGATTCATTCGGACCGCCCGCCACGACATCGAGGCGCCGGACCTGGCCGTCGCGAGGCTGACGTACGAGAACGGTGCGCCGGGCGTCCTGCACAGCTCGACGGCGATCACGCCGGCGATGCGCACGAGGGTCGAGGTCCACGGGCACAAGGGCAGCGTGATCATCAACCCCGAGTACGACCACCTCTACTTCTGGGACGTTGAGGGCACCGAGGAGGGTCCGGTCGAACCGGGCCTCGAGTTCCCGTTCGTCGACACGCCCGACCCGAACGAGTTCCCCGAGGAGCGCCATCGCCTCGCGCTCACCGACATCCTCGAGGCGATCCGCGACGGCCGCGAGCCGCTGGTTGCCGGCTCGGAGGCGCTGAAGTCGCTGGCGATCGTTCTCGCCATCGAGGAGTCGGCGCGCACCGGTTGCGACGCGGAGGTCCCGCAGGTCTGACGGCCCCGAGGCCGCCCACGGTCAGGTGCGGGGGCGCCCGATCGGGTCGATGACGTCCTCCACTGCGGCGGCAACCCGTAGGGCCACGGCCTCGGCGTGTCGCGGGCCGACCGCCAGCACCGCCGTCGGGACGCCGTCCTCACCGATTCCCGACGGAACGGATACGTAGGGATGGCGACTGCAGATCGTGAAGACGGCTCCGCTCAGGGCACCGAGGAAGTCCGGGCTCTCCGGCACCAGCGGGAATGCCGGAACGGCGAGCGCCGGGCAGACGAACGCGTCATGTCCGGCGAAGACGCCGGCGAGCTCCGAGTACAGCCGGCTCTCCGCTTCGACGGCGTCGCTGAACGGCGCCCGAGCCTCCTCCAGCGCCCGGGTGACGAAGGCCGTGCTGTGGTCCGTCAGGTCCCCCTCCCGGATCTGGCGCTCCAACATCGGCAGCAGCAGGTGGCCCGCGTGCCGCAACACGGTCCCTCCGATCTCGGCCGGATCCAGGTCGATGCTCACCTCGTCGACCTGAGCGCCCGCCTCCGCGAGCCGCCGCATCGCATCGCGGGTGTTGGCGCGCACGTCCGGTCGCACGTCGTAACCCCCCAGATCCTCCGACCAGGCAACGCGGAGTCCCGCCGGGTCCCGCCGTAGCGCTCCGATCGGATCCGCCGGCGGCAGCGAGGAGGGGTCACGCGGATCGGGCCCGGTCAGCTGGTCGTAGAGCAGCGCACAGTCGGCGACGCTCCGGGCCATCGGGAAGTACTGCGAGTACGTGTCGAGCGAGAAGGGATGAACGAGCGGGATCCGCCCGTAGGACGGCTTCATCGACACGACGCCGCAGGGAGCCGCCGCGGTGTTGCACCCGAGCGAGTCGATGCCGCCGGCGAGCGCCGTCGTGCCCACGGCCAGCGCCGCACCGGCCCCACCGGCCGATCCGCTCGCGTTGTAGGCCGGATTCCACGGGCAGGGCGTCGTTCCGTAGAGCTCGGAGAGCATGAACGGGCTGTAGAGCAACTCGGAGGTCGAGGTTCGGGCGTGCACGATCGCGCCGGAGCCGTAGAGGCGATCCGCGAGGGGCTCCGTTTCGCGGACCTCGTGGCCGACGAGGTGGACCGACGACTCGGTGAGCGGTTGTCCGGCGATCTCCAGGTCGTCGCTGACCGCGAGCGGAACCCCCTCGAGCGGGCGCGGAGGAGCCCCTGCCCCTCGCCAGCGATCCTCAGCCTCCCGAGCCGCCCTCGACGCCTGCTCGTAGAAGGTGGCCATGAAGGCGTTCGTCTCGGGCTCGACCACCTCCGCATGGGCGATCACCGCCGACAGGGCCTCGACCGGCGACAGCTCGCCGCGGGCGAAGGCGCTGACCAGGTCGGCCGCTCCGAGGAACTGGGGCTCGCTCGTCACTGAGCGAGCAGCTTCTCCGGATCCCAGCCGATGTGGGGAACCGAGGCGATCAACCGCTGCGTGTAGGGGTGGGACGGCGACGCGAGGATCTCGTCGGTCGCCCCGGCTTCGACGACTTCGCCCCGCCGCATCACGATCATGGTGTCGCTGACCTGGCTGACGACCGCAAGATCGTGCGAGATGAAGATGGTCGTGACGCCGTCCGACTCGCGCAGGTCGGCGATCAGGTTCAGGACCTGCGCCTGGATCGATACGTCGAGGGCGGAGACCGACTCGTCGAAGACGATCGCCTCGGGTCCCGCCGCGAGGGCACGGGCGATGGCGACCCGCTGACGCTGACCACCGGAGAGCACCCGGGGATAGGAGTCGATGATCTTCGCTGAGAGCCCGACCCGCTCGAGCAGCGAGACGACCGCCTTCTCAGTTGCCTCGCCCTTCGGCCGGTGCAGGGAGATCGCTTCGGCCAGCGCGGATCCCACCGGCTGCCGCGGGTCGAGGGACTGGTACGGGTCCTGGAATACGAGCTGGATCATCCGCGCGCGCCTGAGCCTCTCGGCTCGCGAGGAGCCGGTGCCGGCCAGTCGCTCTCCGCACACTTCGATGGTTCCGTTCGTGAGCGTCTCGAGACCGGCGAGGCAACGCGCCACCGTCGTCTTCCCTGAGCCCGACTCACCCACGATCGCGAACGCGGCGCCGGCGTCGACCTCGAAGCTGACATCGCTGACGGCCACGGTCTCGGCCGACCGCCGCCCGATGCCGGAACCGGCGAAGACCTTCGTCAGCCCCTCGACGGCGATTGCGGGCTCAGGCATGCGACCGCTCCTCGACCTGGCCCAGCTCCCCGGCCCGAAGACATGCCACGGTCCCGGCGCCGTGGGGAAGCAATCGCGGGTCCTCGGTCAGGCAGCGGGGCTCGGCGAAACCGCAGCGCGGCGCGAACGCGCAACCGCCGCTCACCTCGGCGGCTTCGATCGGCCGGCCCCTGATGGCCTCGAGCCGCCCGGTCCCGTGACCGAGGCTCGGCCGGGACCTGAGAAGCCCCACGGTGTAGGGATGCTCAGGGTGCTCGTGCAGGACCGCCGACGGCGCCTCCTCGACGATCCGGCCGGCATACATGACCGCGGTCCGGTCGGCGAACGCCGCCGCCAGCTCGAGGTCGTGGGTGATGAAGAGGATCGCCAGCTCGAAGTCCCGCCGGAGGCGGGCCAGGATCGCCATCACCTCCGCCTGAGTCGTCACGTCGAGCGCTGTCGTCGGCTCGTCGGCGAGGAGCATCTCGGGCTCGCCCATCAACGCCCCGGCGATCATCACCCGCTGCAACATCCCTCCGGAGAGCTCGTGCGGGAAGCGGCTCATGATTCCCGCGGGATCCTCGATCTGCGTCGCGGTCAGGAGCTCGATGGCACGGGCGCGAGCGGCGGAGCCGCTCACCCCCCCAACCGCCGTCACCGCCTCGGTCAGGTAGTCGCCGATTCGGCGGACCGGGTTGATGTGAGCGCGCGGATCCTGGAAGACCATCGCCACCCGCTGCGAGCGGAGGGCGCGGAGCTCATTGCCGGACGCAGCGAGGACCGAGGTGCCCGCGAGGCGGATCGATCCGGCCGTCTTCGCCCCGTCCGGGAGCATTCCCATGACCGCCCGTGCCGTCAGCGACTTCCCCGACCCCGACTCACCGACGATGCTGACGACCTCGCCCGCCCCGACGACCAGATCGACGCCGCGCAGCAGCGGCCGCTCTCCGGCTTGCCCGGGCACCGCGAGGCAGAGGTCCTCGATCTCGAGCAGGGGCGCGCTCACTTGCGCTGCTCCGCGCGGTCGGTGAGGTAGTCGCCGACCACGCTCACCGACAGGATCAGGACCACCAGGCAGCCGCTCGCGTAGAGCGACTCCTGCGGGAAGCCCTCCTCGATCGCGGCCTTGCCCTCCGCGACCATCGTGCCCCAGTCGGCGGTGGGCGGCTGCACGCCGAGGCCGAGGAACGACACGGTGGCGATGTCGACGGTCGCGTAGGCGAACGAGAGCGTGACCTGGGCCAGGATCAGCGGCATCAGGTTCGGCAAGAGGTGCCGGCGCCAGATCGAGAGCGTCGAGTGCCCCTGGACCCAGAGTGCTTCGATGTAGGGACGGCTGCGCTGGCGGAGCGCTTCGGATCTGACCACCCGCGCGGTGTAGGCGGTGTAGGTGACCGAGAGCGCAACGGCGGCCACGAGCAGCGAAGGGCTGAATACGGCGGCCGCGATGATCGCGAGGAGCAGGCCCGGGAAGGCGAAGGAGACGTCGATCACCCTCGAGATGACCGCGTCGAGCCAGCCTCCGCGCCAGGCAGCCAGCAACGCGGCGGCGACTCCGATCGGCGTCGAGATCAAGATCACGATCGTCGGACCGAGCAGGGCCGTCCTGCTTCCTTCGATCAGGCGCGAGAGCAGATCGCGGCCGGAAGCGTCGGTTCCGAGCCAATGGTCCGCGGACGGCGAGAGGTACTGGTCGATGATCGAGGCCTGGTTCGGGTCGGCGGGGGTGAGGAGCGGCGCGAAGATCGCGACCATGACGATGAAGACGATCGTCCCGCCGGCGACCGTGACCCCCAGCGGGTGACCGCTGACGCGCGATAGGGGCCGGATGCGACCCAGCCTGGACGCGGCGTAGGCGGTCACCGGGAGCCCCCGGTCCGGACCCGCGGATCGAGCAGGGCGTAGCCGAGGTCGACGGCCATGTTGATGAGCAGGAAGAACGCGACGTAGATCAGGCTCACGGCCTGAACGACTGCGAAGTCCTTGGCGGTGACGGAGTCGACGAGCAGCGAGCCGAGGCCGTTGAGCGAGAAGGCGCTCTCGACCACGACCGTCGCCGCGATCGTGCCCGCGATCGTCAGTCCGGCGATCGTCGAGATCGGAATCATCGCGTTGCGGAGGATGTGCCTGCGGACGATCCCCGACTCGGGCAGACCCCGCGACCTGGCCGTCTCGACGTGTTCGGACCCCGCCTCGGTGCGCACCGCGACCCTCGTCACCCGCGCGATCGACGCCCACTGCGCAAAGGCCAGCGCGATCGCCGGCAGGATCAGGTGGTAGATCTTGTCGGCGAGTCCCTCGCCCGAGCCGATCACCGGAAACCAGCCGAGTCCCACCGAGAAGACGGCGATGAGGACGATCGCGGCCACGAAGCTCGGCGTCGCGATGCCGAGGCTCGAGGCGGCACGGACGGAGCCGTCCGCCCTGCCGCCGCGCAGACCGGCGAGGAGCCCGAGCCCGATCCCGGCGCTGACCATCAGCACCGACGCCATCGCGAGCAGCAGGAAGGTCGTCTCGAGCCGCGGGCCGATCAGATCGCTGACGTCGGCGTTCTGGGTGATCGACGTGCCCATGTCGCCCTGGGTGAAGTCGGTCAGCCAGGCGGCGTAGCGAGAGAGGAACGGGTCGTCGAGGTTGTACTGGTCCCGCAGCTCCTGTTCGGCCTGGGGACTGAGCTCACGACCCGCCGAGAGGACCGTGAGTGGGTCCCCGGGGGAGAGGTCGAGAGCGCCGTAGATGAGAAACGACGCAGCGAGCAGGGCGAGCAGGAAGGACGCGACCTGCACACCTATGAGCTGTGTCGCCTTCATCTAGCCGCCGGCAGCTCCGAGGTCCCGCGACCACGGGTAGTAGATGTAGCCCGGCATCGATGCCGGTACACCGGTCACCCGCTTGCCGAGGTACAGCCGCTCGGACAGGTTCGCGATGAAGATCGACGCGTGATCCTGTCCGTAGGCGATGTCCTGGATCTGCCCGAGCAGATCGGCGCGCTTCTCCTCGTCCTCGGTCTGCCGCGCCTGCTCGGTGAGCTTCGTGACCTTCGGGTTCTCGTACTCGTTGTCGTTGAATATCCCGCCCGGCGTCAGGCCCCAGATCGCCCAGACCATGGGATCGGCGACATCGATGTAGCCGGTCCCGGAGATGATGTCGTACTCCTTCTTCAGCTCAGGATCGAACGCCACTGCGATCGACTGGTTCGCCGGCAACGCGACCACCTTGACCTCGAGCCCGGCCTGCTCCGCCTGTGACTCGATGTAGGTGCCGAGCTGCCGCTGGGCCGGGTCGTCGGCGTTCAGCTCGAGCTCCAGCTCTCGGGGCTGGCCCTCGTCGGCGGCATAGTCGTCGACCAGCGACTTCGCCTTCTCGAGGTCGATGGTATTCGGCGCGGGAAGCTGCTCCACCTGCTCCCTGAACGTGTCGCGCGCATACCCCCACGTCGCCGGGGTGTAGTAGCTGAAGAAGCCGATCGCCGACTCGTTGAAGATCTTCTCGGCGATCGCCGCTCGGTCGAGGACCAGCGACAGTGCCTCCCGGATCCTGACGTCCTGCACGGGCCCGGGGCGCGTCGAGAACGACTCGGCCACGAACTGGGTGCTGCGCCCGTTGTAGAGGGTGCCGGCGTCCGAGCTCTCCAGGCTCGACGGTGCGTCGTAGGCTCCGTCGATCTCACCTGACTCGAGCGCCGCCGAGAGTGCCGAGCTGTCGGTGACGAACTCGAACTTGATCTCCTTCGTCTGCGCAGGATTCTCGGTATCCCAGTAGTTGTCGTTGCGCTCGACGGTGATCGATTCGCCCGGGGTCCAGTCGGAGAGGACGAACGGACCCGTACACATGACGCCGCCCTTCGAGCTTCCGAAGTCGTCGGCGTTCTTCTCGAAGTAGTCCTTCTCGACGACCGTGCCCGCCGCGGTTCCCATGAACTGGTTGAACATCACGTCGGGCTGCTTCAAGGTCACCTCGACGGTCGAGTCGCCCTTGGCGGTGATGTCGTCGACGTTCTCGTACCAACTCGTCCAGAACGAGCCGCTGCTGGGATCGAGGTTGCGCTCGAGGCTGAAGACGACGTCGTCGGCGGTCATGGGACTGCCGTCGCTGAACTCGACGCCCTTCCGTAACTCGTAGACGTAGGTCGTCGAATCCGGGTGCTCGACCTTCTCGGCCAGGGACGGCTCCACCGAGAGATCCGGAGCAGTCCGCAGCAGCCCCTCGCAAACCGATGAGAGCACTGTGTTCTCCGAGTAGGAGGCGGCCTGGACGTAGTCCAGGGTCGACGGCTCGCCGTAGGGCAGCCCCCAGGTGACGCTGTCGAGCTCGCCGGTCGCCTCGGGCGTGATCGTGTCCCAGCCCTCGGCCGTGGCGATCTGCGCGTTGACGTCGGAACCGTCGGTCGATCCGGAGTCGCTCGAGGAGCCACAACCGGCAATCACGACGCCGGCGGCGAAGACCGCCGCCATCGCCAGGACTCGTCTCATACTCGTTGCTCTCATGGTCTAGTCGATCCTCTCCATCGATGGTTGACCCTGACTTGAATGAAGCTCGTCGCCGTCACCGCCGTTCCGATCGGTCCTTGACCGCCGGAGCGCGGCGGTCGCCTCGAGGTCGACCACGCCCGTGTCGGCGGAGACGACGACCCCGTACAGCTCGGCCGCGCACTCGGTGCTGACGTAGCCGTCGGCGACGTCCGCCGCCACGGCCTCGATCTCACGCTCGAACGGATCGCCGTACCCGCCGCCGCCGGCACCGTTGATGACGATCCGCGTCCCGGCGGCCACCTCGGTGTCGGAAGTCATCGCGAGCGAACGCTCCCCCGGCGTCCCCGGGTCGAGCACGACGTCGTTCCGGCCACCCGCCGCCATGCCGCCGGCAAGGCCGAGGCCGCCGATGTCCTCGGTCTTCTGGGCCTGCGCCATCATCGTCATCGGCCGCTCGATCTCCCACTCCGCCAGCGATCCGAGACCACCGCGGCGCCGCCCCGCCCCACCCGAGTCGGGGACGAGCTCGATCCGTCTCTTCACGATCCTCGCGCGGGTCTCGATCACCTCGCCGGAGGCCACCTCCATTCCGGCGAGACCGAAATAGAGGAGCGCGTTCATCCCGTCGCGCTCCGGCGTTGCGCCGTATCCGATTCCCGCAAGGTCGTCGACGTCGACTCCACCGCCGTTGCGCCCGCCGTCCGGCATCCAGCCCAGGAACCCGGTCGTGTTGCCGCCGCTCTCCGCCATCTGGCGGGCCGGCATCGCAGCCGAGATCAGGTTGACGATCATCTCGCCGAGCAGCGAGGCGGTGTTGGCCATCATGTAGCAGCCGGCCGGAGCGGTCGCGTTGAACACGCAACCTCGCGGTGCGACGACCGAGAGCATCCGGTGCTCGCCGCTGTTGGCGGTGATCGTGTCCTGAGTGGTGAGCCGCTTGATCGCGAGCCGGCAGGCGGCGAGGGTCTGCGGCAGGGGGACGTTCACCGAGTAGGGCTGCTCCGGTGCGGAGCCGGTCACATCGACCGTGACGGCGCTGCCTTCGACCCGCACCAGGCACTCGAGCGGCACGGAGCCGGCGCCGTTCGGCAGCTCGAGCTGCTTCGTGGCTCGGTACTCGCCGTCCGGCACCTCTTCGAGCAGCTCACGGGCTTCGTGCTCGGCGGCATCGAGGAGCTGGTCGACCGCCGCCCGGTAGGTCGGGAACCCGTAGCGCTCGACGATGACTCCGACCTTGGCGGCGCTGCGGGTCATCGCCGCCGCTCCCGACCGGAGGTTTCCGGTCACCTCGCGCGGCTGTCTCGAGTTGGCTCCGATCACCCCGAGCAGGACCTCGTTCGGCTTGCCGGCGGCGATCAGAAGCGACGGAGGGATCAGCAGGCCCTCCTCCCACATCGTCTTCGCGTCGATCGGGGTGGTGCTGCTGCCTCCGAGATCGCCGATATGGGCACGCATTCCGCAGAATCCGACGAGGAGATCGCCGGCGAAGGCGGGCGCCAGCAGCACGGCATCCGGAGGGTGGGCGCCGGTCAGGTGGGATTCGTTGGCGATCAGTACGTCCCCGCGCCGCAGGCCGGCGGCACCGCCGAACTTCTCCAGGATCGCGTCGATGGCCACCGACAGCGACCCGACGAACTCGGGGACGCCGGTGGCGTCCGCGACCATGTTCAGACGGTCGTCGAATATGGAGACGCTGAAGTCCCGGGCCTCGTAGAGGATCGGAAGCATCGCCGTTCGCTGGAACTGGGCGAATGCCTCGCGTGCCGCCGAGACGAGTCCCGCCCGGACCACCGCGGCGTCGATCGGGTCAATCATCGGCTCCACCGCCGGTCGCGGTCAGGACGAGATTGCGGTGGGCGTCCACCGATGCCGAGAAGTCGTGGCTGATGACGGTGGTCGCGGTCTGCTCCTCGACGATCGCGGGCCCTTCGAACACGTTCCCGGGCTCGAGCAGAGCGCGGCTGTAGGTCGGCCACTCGCTCGCGCCTCGGTGTCGGCTGAAGACCCGGCGGGAGCCACTGCGAGCGGCGGTTGCGTCCTCGCCCGCCCTTCCCACCTCTGCGACAGCCGGCTTCGGCAGGACACCGATCGCCCGGATCCGGAAGCCGACGATCTCGATCTCGCCCTCCAGTGCGTAGCCGAACATCGACTCGTGGGCCGCCGAGAACGCCGGCCCGAGCGCGGCCGGATCTGCCGAGCCGCTCCCGACCGGAACCGAGATCGCGTGCTCCTGGCCTTCGAAGCGCATCTCCAGCGATCGCATGAGCTCGACGACCCCGGTCTCGACACCCTCGCTTGCGAGCATTTCGCGAGCCTCCTCGGCGAGCTCGCCGAACACGGACTCGATCTCGGCCGGCTCGGTCTCGCTGAGCGTGCTGATCCGGGTCCGGGAGAACTCGTGCACGATGTCGAGCGTCTGCATCCCGAGCGCCGAGAAGACTCCCGGATGCATCGGGACCAGGACCCGCCCGATGCCGAGCCGCATCGCAAGCTCGCTGGCGACGAGAGGCCCGCCGCCCCCGTAGGCCATCATCGTGAATGAACGGGGATCGAGACCCTGGCCGACGGTCAGCTCCTCGAGGGTCTGGGCCATCCTGGTCTCGATGATCGCGATGATCCCCGCGGCCGTCTCGTCGAGCGAGAGGCCGAGCCGGTCGGCGACGTGGGTCTGCAACGCCCGCTC
>JADFCZ010000052.1 GCA_018263295.1 Conexibacter sp. | reverse complement strand
GCGAGCGCGAGCTCCTGGGAGATCTACTCGCGGTGATCAGCGAGCACGACCCGGGTAACGGCGACGCCGTCGATCACCAGGAGGTCGAAAGGGCCTTCGTGTTCGCCTGCGAGCGGCACGCCGACCAGCGTCGCCGCTCCGGCGAGGAGTTCATCAACCACCCGGTCGAGGTGGCGAAGATCTGCGCCGGACTCCGGCTCGACACCGAGACGCTCTGCGCGGCGCTGCTGCACGACACCGTCGAGGACACCAGCGCCAGCCTCACCGAGGTCGCCAACGGCTTCGGCAAGCAGGTCGCCCACCTCGTCGACGGCGTCACCAAGCTGACCGGGATCACGTTCGAGAGCCGGGACGAGAGCCAGGCCGAGAACTACCGGAAGATGATGGTCGCGATGGCCGCCGACGTGCGGGTCATCCTGATCAAGCTCGCCGACCGCCTGCACAACATGCGGACCCTCGGCGCGATGCCGAAGCAGAAGCAGCTCGCGAAGGCGCGCGAGACGCTCGAGATCTACGCGCCGCTAGCGCACCGGCTCGGAATCCACGCGATCAAGTGGGAGCTGGAGGACCTCGCCTTCCAGGTCCTGCACCCACGCAAGTACGACGAGATCAAGAAGCTCGTCGGCCAGCAGCGGGACGAGCGCGCGCGCTACGTCGCCGAGGCCGGCTCGTTCCTGGCCAAGGAGCTGGCCGCGGTCGGCATCGACGCCGAGATCTCCGGCCGCGCGAAGCACTTCTACTCGATCTACTCGAAGATGACGAAGAAGGGCCGCGAGTTCAACGAGATCTACGACCTCACCGCGATGCGCGTGATCGTCGACTCGGTCAAGGACTGCTACGGCGCGATCGGGGTCATCCACGCGCTCTGGAAGCCGCTGCCCGGACGCTTCAAGGACTTCATCGCGACCCCGAAGATGAACCTGTACCAGACGCTGCACACGACGGTGATCGGGCCGCAGGGCCAGCCGCTCGAGATCCAGGTCCGGACCGCGGAGATGCACGAGCTCGCCGAGTACGGCGTCGCCGCCCACGTCATCTACAAGGAGGGCCGGGGCGGCAAGAACCCCGAGCGCGACAAGATGACCTGGCTGCGGCACCTGCTCGACGCCGAGGGCGAGGGCGACCCCGAGGAGTTCCTCGAGGCGCTCAAGGTCGACCTCTTCGAGGACGAGGTCTTCGTGTTCACGCCGAAGGGCGAGATCAAGAACCTCTCGGCCGGCTCGACGCCGCTCGACTTCGCCTACGCGGTCCACACCGACGTCGGCCACCGCTGCGTCGGCGCGAAGGTCAACGGCAAGATCGTGCCGCTGCACTACACGCTGCGCAGCGGCGACATCGTCGAGATCCTCACCGCCAAGCGCGAGCGCGGGCCGTCACGCGACTGGCTCGGGTTGGTGCGCACGAGCCGTGCCCGCAACAAGATCCGCGCGTTCCTGAAGTCGGAGCGGCGTGAGGACGCCGAGAAGAAGGGCCGCGACGAGCTCTCGGAGGCCCTGCGCAAGCGCGGCCTGCCGCCACAGAAGCTCGGCGGCTCGCCGCTGCTCGTCGACGTGATCCGCGAGGTCGGCTTCCGCAAGGCCGACGACTTCTACGTCGCGCTCGGCCAGGGCAAGATCAGCACCAAGACCGTCGTCAACAAGGTCCTCCAGCGCCTCAAGCAGGGGGAGGGCGTCGGCGAGGAGGAGCCGTCCGCCGCCGAGGGCGTCCTCCAGGGCCGCGATACCCGCCAGCGGCGCCATCAGGAGGCGACCGATTACGGGATCGAGGTCGAGGGCGTCGACGACGTCCTCGTCCGCCTCGCCAAGTGTTGCCGCCCGGTACCCGGCGACGGCATCGTCGGCTACGTCTCGCTCGGCCGCGGGATCACGATCCACCGCGACGACTGCAACAACGTCACCGCCCTGATGAAGTCCCCCGATCGATTCACGCCGGTGCACTGGGCGGGAGACAACCGGACGTCCTACCGGGTTGAGATCGCCATCGATGCCTATGACCGAACGCGCCTGCTCGAAGACCTGTCGCGGACCTTCTCCGAAGCAGGCGTGAACATCATCGAGGCCCGCTGCCTGACCAAGTACCCGATGGTCCAGAACCGCTTCGTCGTCGAGGTCGGAGACACCGACCAGCTGAAGACGGCGATCTCGAGGCTGCGCCAGATCGACCAGGTCTTCGACGCGTATCGGATCACGCCGTAGTCAGCGGCCGGGCGGTGTTCCGTTGGGTCGCGGTCGTTTGGGCAGTGAGGGGGAGGCAGGCGGAGGCACTGATCGGGATCCGGGTTGCCCTGCAACCTCAATCCCGATCACTGGCGACGGATTCCCTCCGCTGTGGAGGATTAGGCCCGTATGCGGGAGTAAACCCCCCTCAGCAGCGATCGACGTCCGCCCACGACCCCGTTCCCCAGCCAAAACCACCGCTGCGCGGGATCGGACGCCGGGCTCGCAGGGCTCGACCGGATCGCCCGCCTATCCCAACTCCGTCCGGATCGCCTCGGCCGTCCTCGCCAGGTGCTCCTCGTCCTCGTAGGGGTTGCGCGGCCAGAAGAAGCCGCGGAGCCCGTCCTTCTTCGTCCGCGGTACGACGTGCACGTGGAGGTGGGGGACGCTCTGGCTGACCCTGTTGTTGAGGGCGACGAAGGTGCCCTGGGAGCCCATCGCCCGGCGGACGGCGCCGGCGAGGGTGCGGGCGTTCGAGAACAGCGGCTCGACCAGAGCGGGAGGGAGGTCCTCGATCGTCTCGTGGTGTTCGCGCGGCACGAGGAGGACGTGGCCGGGGAACAGCGGCCGGTGGTCGAGGAAGGCGACGGTCTCAGGGTCGGAGTGGACGACGTGCGCGTCGAGGTCGCCGGCGACGATCGAGCAGAAGATGCAGTCGGGGTCGCGAGCCACGTCAGGAGACGAAGCGGATCGAACCGGCGTCGACGCTGAGCTCGAGCTCGCCGTGGAGACCGATCGGGTCGCCGTCGAGCTGGACCGGGAACTTTCGCCAGTTGCCCTCTTCGTCGCGCGAGGCGGACTCGATACGGCCCTCGGTGATGCCGTCGAAGACGTCGATGCGCCGGTGCTCGCCGGCGGTCGAGCTCTTGCCGAGGACGCGGCGGGCGATGAACGGCACGTCGCGCTGGAGGGCGCGGTGGAGCACGGCGAGCGAGAGCGTCCCGTCGTCGATCTCGACGCCCTTGGAGATCCTGATCTCCCGGCCCCGGAAGTAGGTGAAGGGATCGGTGTTCTGGCAGATCGCGGTGACGCCCTCGGTCTCGCCGGCGTCGCAGGCGACCTTCATGACGACCGGGTTGCGGAGGTAGTCGGAGTAGAAGCCCTTGACCGCCGCCCACGTGTAGTACCAGGGCCCGAGCCGGTGCTTCATCTTCGGGTGCGAGTCGACCTGGTGGGCGGCCGTGGCGTCGAGGCCGGCGCCGCACGCGAAGACGAACCGGCGCCCGTTGGCGACGCCGAGGTCGATCGGGCGCGGCTGGAAGTCGTCGGCGCAGCTCAGCAGGTGTTCGGTCGCGTCGACGACGTCGTTGGGGATGCCGAGCGAGCGGGCGACGACGTTGGTCGAGCCGCCGGGCAGGACCGAGACCGGGATGTCGGTTCCGTGGAGGCCGTTGACGACCTCGTTCAGCGTGCCGTCGCCGCCGAACGCGACGACGATGTCGTAGCCGCCGTCGACGGCCTCGCGCCCGATCTCGGTCGCGTGGTTCTGGGCCTCGGTGCTGACGGCCTCGACCTCGTAGCGGCCCTGCAGCGCGTAGACGACGAGGTTCTTGAGCCGGTCCGAGACTGTCGTCGCGTACGGGTTGACGATGACCAGCATCCGGCGCTTGGTGCGCCGGCCCGCGCCGGGCTCGGTGACGGGCAGCGTCTCGGTCCCGCTCATGAGCGGATGAACGCCAGTACCTCGTCGCGCTTGGCCTCCATGTCCTCGCGCGAGACGAGCGACTCCAGGTTGAGTCGCAGCAGCGGCTCGGTGTTGGAGGGGCGGACGTTGAAGTGCCAGTCCTCGTAGTCGACCGAGACGCCGTCGAGCCAGGCGATCTCAGCGTCCGGATGCTGCTCGGCGATCGCCTTCATCTTCGCCTCGGGGTCGGCGACCTCGGAGTTGATCTCGCCGCTGATGAAGTACTTCGAGCGCAACTCGCCGACGAGGTCGGAGAGCCTGCGGCCCGGCTTCGAGACGAGCTCGAGCACGAGCAGCGCCGGGATCGTGCCCGAATCGGCGTTGTAGAACTGGCGGAAGTAGTAGTGACCGGAGACCTCGCCGGCGAACTCGCCGCCGATCTCCTTCATCGCCCGCTTCATGAACGCGTGCCCGACCCGGTTGATGTGCGCGGTGCCGCCGTGGGCGGCGACCGTGTCGGGGACCGCCCGGCTCGCGCGGACGTCGTAGAGGATGTCGGCACCCGGGACCTTCTCCAGCACCAGCTCGGCGAGCAGGGCCGTCAGGAAGTCGCCGTCGACGAACTCGCCGCGATCGTCGATGAAGAAGCAGCGGTCGGCGTCGCCGTCCCATGCGATCCCGAGGTCAGCGCCCTCGGAGCGGACGCGCTCGATGATGAACTCCCGGTTCTCCGGCAGCAGCGGGTTCGGCTCGTGGTCGGGGAAGTTGCCGTCCGGCACCCAGTAGGTCGCGATCAGCTCGATCGGGAAGTCGTCGAGCAGCGGGCCGACCATCTCTCCGGCCATCCCGTTGCCGCCGTCGACGACGACCTTGAGGGGCTTCAGGGCGTCGACGTCGATGAACGACAGCGCGCGCTCGCGGAACTCGGAGGCGATGTCGACGTCCTCGGCCGAGCCTCCCGAGTCGGGAGCGTCGCCGAGGCCGGCGAGGATCAGGTCGCGGATCGCGGTGATCCCGGTGTCGCCGGAAAGCGCGAGGGCGCCCTCGCGGACGAGCTTGACGCCGGTGTAGGCCTTCGGGTTGTGCGAGGCGGTGACCATCGCGCCGCCGTCGAGCTCCCGCGCGCCGACCATGAAATAGAGCATCTCGGTGCCGACCATCCCGGCATCGAGGACGTGCGCACCCTCGGCGATCAAGCCGTCGCGGAGCCTGCCCGCCATCTCCGGCGCCTGCAGACGCATGTCGCGGCCGACGCCGACGCGGAGGTCGGAGACCGGCTTCCCGCGGAGGTCGGCGAGGACCCGGGCGAACGCCCGGCCCAGCAAATATGCGGTGTCGCCGTCCATCTGCTCGCCGTAGAGGCCGCGGACGTCGTACGCCTTGAAGATGCCCTCCGGGACCGAATTGGGCCCGCCGTCGTGGTCTGCGCTCAAGTGAAGCCTCCTCTGAGGGCGTCGTAGCTCTCTTCCAGGCTCTGCGGCATGACCCTCGTGTCCGCCAGAACCGGCATGTAGTTGTTGTCGCCGGCCCATCGGGGGACGACGTGCAGGTGGATGTGCCCTTCAACGCCGGCTCCGGCGACCCTGCCCTGGTTGAGGCCGAGGTTGAAGCCCTCGGGCGAGTACACCTCCTCCAACCGGCGCATCGCCTGCTGGGCGAGGTCCATCATCTCGGCCGTGATCCCGGGGTCGACGTCCTGGAGGCGGCCGAGGTGCTCGAACGGCATCACCATCAGGTGCCCGCTCGTGTACGGGTAGAGGTTGAGGATCACGAAGCAGCGCTCGCCGCGGTGGACGATCAGCGCCTTGCGATCGTCCCCGAGCTCCGGCTTCGTGCAGAAGACGCACTCGTCTGATTTGTTCGCATCCTTCACGTAGCGGAGGCGCCAGGGCGCCCAGATCCTCTGGTTGGCCATCGGCGCCTGATCCTATTGGGAGCGATCAGCCGTGCCTGGCCGCGAGCTTCTCCCCGTGCTCGCGCCAGGCGTCGGTGAGGGCGTCCGCCGCGAGGATCCGCGGCCCGAGCGTGCTGTCCTCGAACAGCACCCGCCCGAGCAGGCCGATCGTGACGTCGTGGTCGGGGCGCTCGACGACCTCGATCGGATCGCCGGCGGCGACCTCGCCCGGCGCGACGATCCGCAGGTAGGTCCCGAGCCGGAGCGCCTTCGCGAACCGCTTGACGAAGCGCTGGTCGCCCATCTTCGCCCCGAGCGTGCTGCACGGCTGCCGTGGCTCGGAGACCTCGAGCAGCGCCGCGCCGACGCGCCAGCGCTCACCGATCCGCGCCTCGCCGATGTCGATCCCCGCCGTCGTCAGGTTCTCGCCGAAGTCGCCCGGGCCGAGCTCGCACTCGAGCTCCGCCGACCACCACTCGTAGTCCTCGGTGGCATAGGCGTAGACCGCCTTGTCGTAGCCGCCGTGGACCCGGGTGTCGACGACCGCGTCGCCGTCGACGGCGTCGTCGCGCAGCAGCACCGGCCCGTCGGCGGGCTCCTTGAAGATGCCGGTCTTGTGCGGGTCGCCGTTGATCAGCAGCAGCCGCGGCCGCCCGAGGTTGACCGAGGCGACGCGGGGGCCGGACGGCTCGCTCACAGCCAGCCGCGCCGTCGGAAGTAGCCCAGCATGCCGATCAGAATGACGGCCATTCCCCCGATGACCAGCCAGAAGTCGAAAGGGTCGCCCTCGCCGGGGACGCCCACGTTCATCCCCCAGATACTGGCGACGAGGGTCAGCGGCAGGACGATGACGCTGATCGAGGTGAGAACGCGGAGGATCTCGTTGACGCGGTGGTTGATGACCGACTCGTTCGTTTCCTCGAGCGCCTCGATCACCTCCTTGTAGTTCTCGAGCATGTCCCAGATCCGTTCGTGGGCGTCGACGATGTCGTCGAAGTAGATCTCGAGGTCGAGGCTGGGGGCGAGGAAGCGCTGCTTGTAGTTCTCGAGCTCGCGGAGGACCGGGCGCTGCGGGCGGATCACCTTGCGGAAGTTGATGATCTCCTGCTTGACCTTGGAGATGTCGCGGACGACCTCCTCGGAGCGCTCCTCCTCGAAGATGTCGTCCTCGATCGCATCGAGCTTGTTGCCGATCTTGCGCAGCATCGGGAAGCAGTAGTCGAAGCTGTCGTCGACGATCCGGTAGAGCAGGTAGCCGGAGCCGCGGGAGAAGACCTTGTCCCGGAACTCCTCGCTGCTGCGGACGCGCTCGAACAGGTACTCGACCGGCTGCAGCTCCTGGTTCGGGATCGTGATCACGAAGTCCGGCCCGACGAACATGTCGAGCTCGCCCGTGTTCAGGCGCCCGACCGAGGAATCGAAGACCGGAAGGTGGAGGACGATGAACAGGTAGTCCGGGTACTCGTCGATCTTCGGGCGCTGGTTGCGCGAGGCGACGTCCTCGAGGTCGAGGGCGTGGAAGTCGAAGTGCTCCTGCAGCCAGCTCCACTCGAGCGGCGTCGGGCGCTCGATGTGGACCCAGCGCAGGCCGGGGCCTTCGACGATCTCGATGTGCGGCTCAGGCGGTGCTGCCGGTGCGGTTGCGACCGGTTCGGCGGCGCGGTAAGTCCGCCGCAGCCTCGGCTTCGGAAGGCTCGGCATCGTTCTCTTCCTGCGCATCGGTCGCGTACATGGCGCCTGCAAGATTACGGGACGAAGCCGCACTCGCGGTTGAGAACGCTCGACCGGCTGGTATATTGCGGCCCACATAGACCGCCACATCCAGAGGGGTGGAGGGAACTGGCCCGACGAAACCCCGGCAACCCCCCCAAGGACGACAGTCCGAAGGGGAAGGTGCCAAGTCCAACAGGCGATGAGCCTGGGAGATGTGAGTGGAAGTCCCACTCGGACCTCTGCTCACAGGGCAGAGGTCTTTTTCGTTGGAATCCGAGATGGGACAAGGAGCAAGGAAATGGCAGTAACGGCCCTCAGGTGCAAGGAGTGCGGAACGGAGTACCCGCTTGAGGCGCTGTTCGTGTGCGATCAGTGTTTCGGGCCGCTGGAGGTGACCTACGACCACTCCGGCCTCGACGCGGAGTCGGTCAAGCGGCGGATCCAGGCCGGCAGCCACGGAATCTGGCGCTATGCGGACTTCCTCCCGTTCACGTCGCGGCCCGCGAGCGCGATCGAGCCCGGCCTGACGCCGCTCGTCCGCGCCGACCGGCTCGCCGAGCAACTCGGCGTCGGTGAGGTCTGGGTCAAGAACGACGCCGCCAACCCCACCCACAGCTTCAAGGACCGGGTCGTCGCCGTCGCGCTCGCCAAGGCGCTCGAGCTCGGCTTCGACACCGTCGCCTGCGCCTCGACCGGCAACCTGGCGAACGCCGTCGCCGCCCACGCGGCGGCCGCCGGCATCGATTCCTACGTGTTCGTCCCGGCCAACCTCGAGGAGCAGAAGCTGCTCGCGACCGACGTCTACGGGACGACGCTGGTCGGGGTCGACGGCAACTACGACGACGTCAACCGGCTCTGCACCGAGCTCGCCGCCGAGCGCGGCTGGGCGTTCGTCAACGTCAACCTGCGCCCCTACTACGCGGAGGGCTCGAAGACGCTCGCCTACGAGACCATCGAGCAGCTCGGCTGGCGCCTGCCGGACAAGGTCGTCGCCCCGATCGCCTCCGGATCGCTGTTCACGAAGATCGGCCGCGGCTTCGACGAGTGGCGCGAACTCGGCCTGGTCGAGGGCGAGGTGCCCGTCTTCCACGGCGCCCAGGCGGCAGGCTGCGGGCCGGTTGCCGCCGCGTTCGCCGACGGCCACGACGTCTGCCGCCCGGTGCGCCCTGACACGATCGCCAAGAGCCTCGCGATCGGCAACCCGGCCGACGGCCCCTACGCGCTCGACCTGGCCCGGAGCACGGGCGGATCGATCGACTCGGTCACCGACGACGAGATCCGCGCCGGCATCCGCCTGCTCGCGGAGACGACCGGGATCTTCACCGAGACGGCCGGCGGCGTCACGACCGCGACGCTCGCGAAGCTGGCCGAGCGCGGCGAGATCGGCTCCGGCGACCGGGTCGTCGTCTACATCACCGGCGAGGGCCTGAAGACCCTCGACGCGGTCCGCGAGGGTTTCGCGATGCACGAGATCGAGCCGACGCTCGAGTCGTTCGCCGCGAACGTGCCCGAGCGCGCCGCGGTGACGGCCTGAGCTCTCAGCTAGGTTCCACGGAAATTCGAACGGAGCGAAGGTAGGAATGGCAGTAAAGGTGAAGATCCCCGCCCAGCTGCGCCCGGCGACGGGGGGAGAGGGCGAGGTCGAGGTCGATGCCGCGACGGTCGGAGACGCGCTGGACGCAGTCTTCGAGAAGCACGACGGGCTGCGCGAGCGGATCACCGAGGACGGCGATCTGCGCCGGTTCGTGAACGTCTACGTCTCCGGCGAGGACATCCGCTTCCAGGACGGGCTCGAGACAGCGATCAGCGACGGCGCCGAGGTGACGATCCTGCCCGCGGTCGCCGGCGGCTGAAGCCGTCAGCCGGTGCCCGAGCGCGCCGAGACGGTCGCGATCCTCTGCGGGGGTCGCGGCACCCGCCTGCAGGAGCGGACCCACGCGATCCCGAAGGCGCTGGTCGAGATCGGAGGGATCCCGATCGTCCGCCACGTCGTCGGGATCTACGCGGCTCACGGCTTTCGCCGGTTCCTGCTGCTGACCGGCTACCGCGGTGAGATGATCGCCGGGTTCGCCGCCGACGAGCGCTGGCCCGACGGTGTCGAGGTCGAGTGCGTCCCGACCGGCGACGAAACCCCGACCGGCGGGCGGATCGCTCTCGCCGCCGATCGCCTCGGCGGGACCTTCGCTCTCACCTACGCGGACGGGGTCGCCGACGTCGACCTCGGCGCCGCCCTCGGCTTCCATCGCGCCCACGGCGCCGCCGCCACGATCACCCTCGTCCGGCCCCACTCGCAGTGGGGGGTGGCGATGCTCGGGGACGGCGACGCCGTGACCGGCTTCGCCGAGAAGCCGCAGATGGAGCAGTGGGTCAACGCCGGCTTCATGTTCCTCGAGCCCGCGGCCCTCGGGTACCTCGGGGAGGACTCGGTGCTCGAGCGCGAGCCGCTGCAGGCCCTGGCCGCCGACGGCGAGCTCCGCGGGTTCCGGCACGAGGGTTTCTGGGACTGCATGGACACCTACAAGGACGCGGTGCTCCTCAACGACCTCTGGGCCGCGGGCGACCCGCCGTGGCGGATCTGGGAACCGGCGGCGGCCGGGCACTCGTGAAGGCGGCGCTCGTCACCGGCGGCCGCGGGTTCGTGGGTGCCTGGCTCTGCCGGGCCCTGCTCGAGCGCGGGATCGCCGCCGTCTCGCTCGACCGGAGGACGCCGCGCGAGCGGCCGTCGACCCTGGACCTGATCGGGATCGAGGGCGAGGTCGCCGAGGAGGCCGGCTCGCTCCTCGATCGCGGGCTCCTCGACCAGGTCCTCGCCGAGCACGACGTCGACACCGTCTTCCACCTCGCCGCCGAGACGATCGTCGGCACCGTCCGCGACGACCCCGCCGCAGCGTTCGACACCAACGTCCGCGGCACCTGGACGGTGCTGGAGGCGGCCCGGGCACGCGGGGTGGAGCGCGTCGTCTTCGCGTCCTCCGACAAGGCCTACGGGGCCCACGACGAGCTTCCCTACCGCGAGGACTTCGCACTGCGACCGACGGCTCCCTACGAGGCGTCGAAGGCCGCGGCCGATCTGATCGCCCGCTCCTACTGGCCGAGCTACGGGCTCCCGGTGGCGGTCACCCGGTTCGCCAACATCTACGGCGGCGGGGACCTCAACTTCAGCCGGCTCGTGCCGGAGGCGTCCTGCGCCGCGATCGACGGCCGCGCTCCGGTGCTGCGTTCGGACGGCTCGCCGATCCGCGATCTTCTCTACGTCGAGGACGCGGCCGCCGCCTACCTGGCGATCGCCGACTCGCTCGGCCGCGACGACGTCCGCGGCGAGGCCTTCAACGCCGGTGGCGAGCGCCCCTACAGCGTCCTCGAGATCGTCGCCGCGATCACCCGCATCGCCGGCACCGGGGTCGAGCCCGACGTCCGCGGGTCCGGCAGCCCCGACGGCGAGATCGACCGCCAGTACGTCGACGCCTCGAAGCTGCGCGAGCGCTGCGGCTGGGAGCCCGCGGTCGGGCTCGAGGAGGGCCTCGGGCGGGCGCTGGATTGGTACAGCGCCCACCCCGAGGTCCGTCCCCCGGTCAGCCTCTGACCCGGGCCGTCCGGTAGGTCGTCCGCTTCTTGCCGGCGACCATCGTCTTGCGCTTGATCACGATCCGCTTGCGGTTCGCGACCTTCTCGCGGTAGCTGCTGCGGATCTTCAGCCGCACCGTCTTCCGTGTCCCGGGACGGATCCGCACCGCCTTGGTGCGCGTGATCCGCGCGCCCTTGCGGCTCAGCCGTCCCTGCAGGCGCGAGTGGCACGAGCGCGGAGCCCGCTTCGCGCAGCGCACCCGAAACGACAGGTGCTTGCCCTTGACGGTGACGGTCCCGCCGATGATGCCGCCCGCGAGGTCGGCGTCGTCGTCATCGCCGTTGCCGCCGTTGCCGTTGCCCCCGTGACCGCCGCTCCGGTCCCTCGTGATCAGCCTGACCTTCGCGTAGTCGGCCGAGCCGCCGGGGACGACCTCGACCCCGGACTCGAACCGCGATTCGATCTGGAGCCGGTAGCGGTTGCCGATCTGCAACTGAGCGGGGTCGATCGATTCGGCCGGCACCTCGCTCCACTGTGGGGAGCCGTCGAGATCGGCGTCGTTGACCAGCTCGACGTTCGGCCCGCCCGACAGGTTGCGCAGGCGCACCGAGTAGGTGGCATCGTTGCCCGTCACGTCGAGCAGCGGGGCCACGTCGGCACGGCGACTCAGTCGCAGCGAGACGTCGTCTGGAACCGCCCCGCCGGCGCCGCGATACTTGAACGCGGGGCCCGTGAACGTCCCGATCGAGGTCGCGCCGACGCCGGTCAGGCTGCCGAACTCCGTCCGGAGGTACCCGGAATTGCCCGGCCCTCCGCTCGACGGGATCGAGTTCGTGATCGACGGGCACAGCAGCACCGGGACGCAGAGTCCCTCGCTGCTGGTCGTGCCGGCCCAGCCGGCCGGTCCGTTGCGGAGCGAGATCGCTCCCTGATCCTGCGGGTAGACGCTGCGCGCCGCGGATGCGCTCGCCGTGACGGCGAACATCGCGATCGCGCAGGCGACGCCCGCGATCCACTTACTTCCCTGCATCATGGATTCCCTTCCTCGGTCCAGCCCCCGAAGGCCGGTTTTTTTGGCCGCGGTTGGAGCCGCGGCCGGTGCCTTGGACCCAGGTTCTCCCCGGGCAAGTTGCGTGTTCCCCGCAATATCGCCGGAAATCCGGCCCGGACGAACATCCTGCTCCGAGGTGGACGTCCGTACGGGACGGTGAGTTCGTCAGACGACGCTGCGGATGAGCCGGGCGTAGTGGCGGGCCACGACGTCCGGTCCGAATGCGTCGAGGGCCGCGCGACGGAGCCGTGCCCGGTTCCAGGTGCGGCTCCGGACCGCTTCGATCGCGGTCGCGACGTTCTCCGGTGTCGGGTCGAAGATCGGCTCGCCGATGTCGATACCGATCCGGTCGCGGATCTCGATGAGCGTCGGCCCGTAGCCGGCCACCGGGGTGCCCGCCGCGAGCGCCTCGATGATCACCAGTGCGAAGGCCTCGCTCCGCGACGGCAGGCAGAGCAACTCGGCCGAGGTCATCACCTCGATCACCGACCGCACGTGTCTGCGGTGGCCGACGAACGGCGCGAACTCGACCCGGTCACCGAGCCCGAGCTCCGCCGTCAGCGTGTGCAGTTCGTCCTCGATCGGCCCGCGACCCTGCAGGGTCAGCTCGAGGCCCGGAAGGCCGGCCAGGGCCCGCAGCAGGGACTGCGGGTTCTTGCGGTCGTTGAACGAGCCGACGAACGCGATGCCGCTGCGATCGCCGTCGACCGCGAGCTCGGGATCGGCGAAGGCCGGCTGGACGGGGTTGTTGATCACGAGCGCCCGCTCCGGGTAGCGGAGCCCGAGCTGCTCGGTCCCGACGTCGCGGGTGTGCCGCGAGGGGAAGACGACGGCGGCGAGGTGGTCGAGCGCCTCCTGGGCGGCCGCGCGGTAACGGCCTGCCTGCTCCTCGTCCTCCTTGGCCCGGATCGCCCGCCACTCGTGGACGACCCCGATCGTCGGCAGCTCCGGCGCGACGGCGTGCTGGGCGCGGACGTAGCGGGCGCCGTTGAACGCGGCGATGTTGTTGACGAGGACGGCGTCCGGTCGCTGCTCCTCGAGCAGCAGGCGCGTGAAGCGCCGGGGTCGGCCGCCCTCCGGCTGCATGAAGACCGGCATCGGAGCGAGCCGCTCGGCGATCCGGCGGTGAATCCGCTGCGGCGGCGGGATCAGGACGCCGACGGGCTCGATCCGGTGCCGCCAGGGACGGGTCCGGAACTCCTCGAGGAGGGTGACGTTGAAGCGGGTGACGCCCCCGCGCAGCTTCCCGCCCCACTCGGGCGGGACCGGCCCGACGGTGAGGAGGCTGGTCTTCAGCGCCGCGGGCGGCGCCGGCAGGCGCGGGGCCCTCACTCGGGGCCGGTCGGCTCGGCGGTGCGGCCGCAGACGGGGCAGGAGTCGCCGCCGTCGAGCCCCTTGCCCTCGCAGTAGGGACAGACGCCGATCTCCTCGAGGACACCGAGGACCTCGTTGACGGTGCAGACCAGGAGCTTCTCCTCGTCGACCTCGACCCAGACGCCGGCGCTCGCGGGGAAGACGACGTGATCGCCCGGCGTGACCGGCATCCTCACCCCGGCCTGCTCCCACCAGTCGAGGCCGGGGCCGACCGCGACGACGATCCCGTGCTGGGGCGGCGGCTCGCGGGTGCCGGCGGGCACGACGAGGCCGGATTGCCGGACCCGATCGGGCTCGAGCTCCTTGATCACTACCTGGTCGAAGAGCGGGCGCAGGATATGGCGCATGGTCGCTGGAGGTTAGAGGCCGCGGCCTAGAATCGCCCGCCATGAGCCCCCGTCGCCGACTCCCTTCGAAGTGCATCTGCGGCTGATCGCCGTCGTCGCCGTTGCGTCCGTGCTCGCAGGATGCGGGAGCGGGGAGGAGGCCACCACGCCCTCCGAAACGACGCCCGCGACCACGACGACCGTCGCACCCATGCCGAAACCGGCCCCGGCGCTGCGACCGCCGCCCTGCCCGGCCGCGGCGGCGAACTGCGACCGTGCGTCGGGGCAGGTCACCTACGTCGAACGGGTGGACGCCGACGGCGACGGGGACGCGCACTTCGTCCTGATCAGCGACGAGAGCATCACCGCGCCCGGGATCTCGGTGATCGACGTCCGAGTGGACCTGCGCCCCGATCCGCTGCCGCGTCCGGGGGACTTCGTGGCCGCCTCGGGGCCGGTCTACCGCGGCTCCTATGGCCAGCGGCAGATCCAGGCCGACGCCGTCCGGGTCCGCTACGCGCGCTGACGGTTGCCGACCGGGGCCCCTGGCAAGCTGGCCCGGAGATGGAGGCCGGCGCCGAGGCCAAGCGGGCGGAGTCCGCACAGCGCGAGCTCGACCGCGTGGGAGCGTTCAGCGACGGCGTCTTCGCGGTCGCCATCACCTTGCTGGTCCTCAACATCGAGGTGCCGTCGGTCGGAGACGACGAGCTGTCGGGGGCGCTCGACGACCTCGTCCCCGACCTCACCGCCTACTTCATCGCGTTCGCCGTGATCGGGCTCTTCTGGTTCGGTCACCACCGCGCCTGGTCGAGCTTCCGGCGAACGACCCCGAAGCTCGTCTGGTCGAACATGCTGCTGCTGTCGCTGATCGCGCTGATGCCGTTCACGACGGCGCTGATGGGCAGATACGACTCCGACGACATCTCGATCGTCCTCTACGCCCTCAACGTCGGCCTCGCCGCCTGCGCCGACACCTACGTGGACAAGGTCGCCTTCGACGAGGGCATCGCCCGCGTCGTCAGCGAGGGCGAGCGCCGCGCCCAGATCGTCACCGGTTGGATGCGGCCGGCGATCTTCTTCCTCTCGATTCCGCTCGCCTTCCTGATCGACGAGACGGTTGCGCAGCTCTTCTGGCTCACGCTTCTTCTCCTGCCGTGGGTCGGGCGCCGGGTCGCCCGCGAGGCGGACGCTCAGGAATCGGCGTCATAGCGCTCGGCCGCGTAGGTCTCGCGGCGATCGGCGAAGTCGTCCCAGACCTGCCGGGGAGCGAGCCGGTGGAT
>JADFCZ010000051.1 GCA_018263295.1 Conexibacter sp. | reverse complement strand
GCGCCGAGCCGTCCGCGAACGCGGGGATCTCGAACGTCCGCCCGTCGGCGGTCACGGTTGCGCTCTCGGTCGCGCCGCCGATCGGCGGGTCCGCTCCGGGCTCGAGGTCGCGGAGCAGGTCGCGCCGGGCGAGCGCCGTGTAGAGGTCGTCGATCGCACCCGGGTCGGCGTCGAACTGGGCGGTGAACGTCGGCACCCCGTCGCCGGGGTAGTCGGGCGTGTACTCGAGGATTCCCTGCCCGGTCTCGTCGACGGCGAGGCGCCACTCGGCGTGGGCGGGCGGCGCGACGCTGCCGTCCGTGTGCTCGATCGTGATCGCGAAGTCCTCCGGCGGCTCGTCGCCCGGCTCGGATCCGCCCCCGCACCCTGCCAGGGCGAGAGCGATTGCGATCGCCGGCAGAACGGCCGGAATCGGAAAGCGCATCCGGTGAAGATTCGCAGAGCGCCCAGGCGCGGCGACGGTTCACTATTGACCCGGCGTCAGTTACGCCGATAACATCGCCGCCGTCCTCCCGGGGAGGAGGGCGGAACGACCCAGAGGAGAGCCCGTGTCCCAGCCTGCAGGCGCCATCCGCGCCCTCACAGCAATCGTCGCCGTCGCCGTGCTCGCGCTGACGCTCGCCGCCGGCGCCGAAGCGGGCGGCAAGCGGGGGAAGGCCGGCAAGGCGAAGGTCGCGCTGCGGACGACCTCGCAGTCGGCGCTGACCGGCACGGGCGAGGTCGATGCGACCGCGTCGTGGAGCGGTCGCAAGGCGAAGAAGCTGAAGCTGTCGCTGGCGGTGATCCAGGCCGGTGAGAAGACGAACGTCGCGGCGAACCGCCGGGTCTCGGTCCGCCGCGGGGGCACTGCGAAAGCGACCTTCGAGATCAACTCCAAGGGGGAGCCGCTCGTTCGCAGCTGCCTCGACACCAAGCTCCGGTTGACCGCCCGCTTCAGCCTCGGCGGCAAGGACGCGAAGGTCGTCACGAAGAAGTCCGTCAAGCGTGATCCCGCCCAGTGCGACGGCGAGGATCCGGTCGGGGTCGAGGTCGACACCGCCGGCCGCTGCGACCCGATCGCGGCCCCCGGCGAGCAGTGCCTGTTCCCGTACCCGAACGACTTCTACACCAAGCCGGACGGCTCGACCCCGACCGGCCGCCGGCTCGACCTGAAGGTCGCCTCGATGCCCCAGAACGCGGGCGGGACGCCGGTCGACCCGACCGAGCTCAACACCAGCGACGGGTTCAGCCCGGGCGCGCCCATCGTCCTCAGGGCTCCCGGCCTCGACACCCCGGAGGCGTTCGCGCAGACCGACCCGGTCGCGATCACCGACATGGGCGAGTCCTTCGACGCCAAGCAGCCGATCGTCGTCATCGACGCCGACAGCGGTCAGCGCCAGCTGATCTGGGCCGAGCTCGACTCGAACGCGACGACTCCGGCCGAAACCGACCTGCTGATCCACTTCGGCAAGAACCTCGAGGACGGGCACCGCTACATCGTCGCCCTGCGCAAGCTCAAGGACGCCGACGGCGACACGATCGAGGCGCCGAAGGGCTTCCAGCTCCTCCGCGACCGGATCCCGACCGGAATCGGCGCGATCGAGCAGCGTCGCGGTCACTTCGAGGACATCTTCGAGCGACTCGGCGAAGCCGGGATCGGCCGCCACAACCTCTACATGGCCTGGGACTTCACGGTCGCCAGCACCGAGAACATCACCGAGCGGATGCTGTCGATGCGCGATCAGGCATTCGGCGACCTCGGCGACACCGATCTGACCGACGGCGGCGTCGACGGCGACTCGCCGGAGTTCACGATCAATGCGGGAGGGATCGTCGACTTCCCCGACGCGAACACGCCGAATGACCACGGCGCTCAGAACATCCGCGAGGTCACCGGCACGGTCAAGGTCCCCTGCTACATGACCGACCCCGACGGTGGCGGATCCGCCAAGCCCTGCGACCCCGGGGCCGTCCTCAACACCGATTCCGACGGCGTCCCCCGGCAGAACGGCTTCTACGACGCCCGCTTCACCTGCAACATCCCGCGCTCGGCCGTCGACGAGGGCACCGGCGACGTCATCGCCCCGGTCCGGACGTCGATGTACGGCCACGGGCTGTTCGGCGACTACACCGAGGTCCACACGCGCGACGTGCGGACGCTCGGATACGACCACGACGTGATGACCTGCGCGACCGACTGGATCGGGATGTCGGAGGACGACATCCTGCCGGTCGCCGTGCCCGCGCTCAGCGACATGTCGAACTTCAAGCCGCTGCCCGATCGCCTCCAGCAGGGCTTCCTCGACTTCCTCTACCTCGGACGGGCGATGATCCACCCCGACGGCTTCGCCTCCGACGCCGCCTTCAACTTCAACGGCGACCCCGTCATCGACACGAGCAAGCCGCTGTTCTACTACGGCAACAGCCAGGGCGGGATCGCCGGCGGCGCCCTGACCGCGGTCGCCACCGACTTCACTCGCTCGGTGCTCTACGTGCCGGGAATGAACTACTCGACGCTGCTGACCAGGAGCATCGACTTCGAGGAATACTCGCTGATCCTCTACCCGAGCTATCCGGACGAGTCGTCGCGGCCGCTGCTGCTGACGATGATCCAGTCGATGTGGGACCGCGGTGAGCCGAACGGCTACGCCAACCACATGACCGACGATCCGCTGCCGAACACGCCGCCGCACAAGGTCCTGATCGAGATGGCCTACGGCGACCACCAGGTCGCCAACGTCCAGACCGAGGTGGAGGCACGGACGATCGGCGCGCCGCTGCGGGTTCCGGCGGTGGACGCCGATCGGCTGCAACCCGGCTACACGGCGCCGTTCGTCGGCCTGCAGACACTCGGCGATCTCAGCGGCCCGGCGGCGCAGGGCAGCGGGTTCTTCATCTGGGACATCGGGCCGAAGCGGCCGGACACCACGACCCCGGACCCGAACGACGTCCTCGGTACCGATCCGCCGCCGCTGACGAATACGTCGCCGAACGACAGCTTCGGGCTCGACCCGCACGACCGGGTGATCCGCAACACGCCGGCGATCCGCGCGCAGATCGCGAACTTCATCGACGAGAACGGCACGATCACCGATCCGTGCGGCGCGAGCCCGTGCTACGAGGCCAACTGGGACGGAGCGCTGCCGTAGAGCCCAAGGCCCGCCCCAACGTGCTGCTGCTGATCACCGATCAGCAGCGGCGGCCGATGCATTGGCCCGACGAGCCCGGCTGGGCCGACGCCCTGATGCCTAACTGCGCCGAGCTCGCCCGGACCGGGCTGACGTTCAACCGCGGCTTCTGCAACACGGCGATGTGCTCGCCGAGCCGCTCGACGCTGTTCACCGGCCGCTATCCGGCCGAACACGGGGTCGAGCTGACGCTGACCGCCGCCGACCTCAAGCCCGACCCGAAGAACCTGCCCGGGGTCATCGGGGAGATGAAGAAGGTCCTCAGCCGTCGCGAGGCCCCCGCGAAGCGGGTCCTGACCCAGTTCGCCCGCGGGCTGTTCGACATCGGCGCCAGCCGCGGGGGCGAGAACGAGCTGCCGACCGACATCCCGAACCTGCCGCGCCTGCTGCAGGCACGCGGCTACGACGTCGCCTACAAGGGCAAGTGGCACCTGACCCACCCGCTCGGCGGCGAGGGCTCGATGCTGGCGGGCTGGACCCAGCGCGACGCCGAGCGGATGTACCGCGACTACGGGTTCGCCGACTGGGAGGCGCCCGACGCGGGCGAGAACGCCAAGGCCTCGAACTTCGGCGGCGGCAACGCCGGCGAGGGGGAGGGATGGGACGAGGTCTACACCCGCCAGCTCGAGACCTGGCTGACCGGGCGCGACTCGGAGCGGCCGTTCTGCCTCGTGGCCTCGCTGGTCAATCCCCACGACGTGCTCGGCTACCCGGCCCAGTACGTCGACGGCGGCTACGCGACCGAGGAGTTCCGCGACCTCGGGGTCCTGCTGCCCCCGAGCGTCGACGAGGTCCTGGCGGACAAGCCGTCGGTGCACTCGCTGATGCGGATGGGCATGGCCGCCTACATGGGCGCGCTCGACAGCCGCCGCAAGCAGCTCGACTACGTCAACTTCTACGCCCACCTGCACCGTCTCGTCGACGCCAAGATCGGGCGGCTCCTCACCGCCCTCGGCGATCCCGGCGACCCGGACTCGCTGCGGTCGCGCACCGTGATCGTGCGCGTGGCCGACCACGGCGAGATGGGGCTGTCGCACGGAGGGCTGCGGCAGAAGGCGTTCAACGCCTACGAGGAGACGATCAACGTGCCCCTGGTCGTCTCGAACCCGGTCCTGTTCCCGGAGAGGAGTGAAACCGAGGCGCTCGGGTCGCTCGTCGATGTGCTGCCGACGATCCTCGACCTCGCCGGCGAGCCGGAGGCCGAGGCCGCGACCGAGGCGAGCCTGGATCTCCGCGGCCGCAGCCTCGCGCCGGTGATCGCCGCCAAGGCCGCGCCGGAGCGCGACCGCGTCGAGCGCACGCCGATCGAGCTCGGGCCCATCCTCGATCACCCGGCGCCCGCCGAGAGCGTCCAGGACACGATCCAGTTCACCTATGACGACCACCAGGCCGCGACAGCGCTCACCGAAGCGCCCGGCCAGCCGAACCGCGTCCGCGCGATCCGCACCGCCACCCACAAGTACTGCTTCTACTTCGACCCGACGGGCGAGCGCCCGCGGGAATACGAGATGTACGACCTCGAGCGCGATCCGGACGAGGTCCGGAATCTCGTCGGGGTGCGGACCGGGAGCGTCCTCGATCCCGGCGACCGGCAGATCCATTCCGAGCTCGTCGAGAAGCTCGGCGAGGCAATGAAGGAGGCCGGAACCGCTCCGGCCCACGCAACGGAGGTCCAACCCCGATGAACACCCCGAACCGTCGATCCCTCGCCGCGGCCGCCGTCGCGCTCTGCCTCGCCGCACTTCTCGCGGCCGCCGTGACCGCGTCCGCCCGCCCGGCCGGCGCCGGGAAGGGCAAGGAGCCCAACATCCTCGTCGTCATGGCCGACGACATGGCGCAGACGGACCTCCAGTTCATGCCTTCGGTCCGCCGCAAGCTGGCGCAGAAGGGGACGAAGTTCACGAGCGCGATCGACGCGTTCCCGCTCTGCTGCCCGGCGCGCGCGACCTTCATAACCGGTCAGTACTCGCACAACCACGGCGTGGTCGGCAACTTCGCCCCATTCGGCTGGTACGGGATGAAGAACCGCGGCAACACGCTGCCCGTGTGGCTCGACGACGCCGGATACCGGACTGCGGCGATCGGCAAGTGGCTGAACGGCTACGGAGCGCTGGACGCCCACGGCGAGGTCCCGAAGGGCTTCGACATCTGGCGCGGGCTGCTCGACGTCTCCGCCTACGACTACTACAACTTCGTGATGAACAAGGACGGCGCGCTGAAGGCCTGGGGCGACGAGGAGTTCGCGAAGAAGCTGGTCGAGTTCGCGCACATCGAGGTCGACGACGAGCCCGACTCGCTGGCGACGATCTTCGCCGAGCTGACCAAGCTCTTCGGCCCGGCTCCCTACGACTACTGGGGCAGCGAGAAGCCGCGCGACTACTCGCCCGACGTGACCGGCGAGGTCGCGACCCGGATCGTCCGCGGCGAGCGCAACTCGAAGAAGCCGTTCTTCATCTGGTGGTCGCCCGCCGCTCCGCATCGCGAGGACGTCTCGACCACCCTGATGGGCAGGCCCGGCCCCGATCCGCGTCCGGCGCCGCGATACAGCGACGAGAGCGAGGAGCTGACGCTTCCCGAGGGCCCGAGCTTCAACAACCCGGGCACCGGGCCGACGCCGGAGAACATGAACGCCGCCGGCCCGCTCGACCAGGCCGACATCGACCAGCTCAACCTCGACTACCAGGGCCGAGCCGGCTCGCTGATGGCGGTCGACGACCATGTCGCCGAGATGGTGAAGACGCTTCGCGAGACCCACCAGCTCAAGAACACCGTGATCATGTTCGTCTCCGACAACGGCTGGCTCCAGGGCGAGCACCGGATCCCCGGCGACAAGTACCTGCCCTACGACGAGTCGCTGAAGGTGCCGATGATCATCCGCGGCCCCGGCGTCCCGCAGGGCCAGAAGGTCACCGGTCAGATCTCGAACGTCGACTTCGCGCCGACGCTGCTCGACTTCGCGAACGCGACCGCCGGGCGGACGATGGACGGGCTGTCGCTGCTGCCGACCATGAAGAACCCGGACAAGCGGCCGAACCGCGCCCTGGGGATCGAGGCGCCGGCCCCGCTGTTCGCCGGGCAGATCCCGGTCAACGGCTGGGACCGCCCCTACGAGGGCGTGCGGACCGACCGCTACACCTTCGTCGAGTACACCGAGTCCGGCGACCGGCAGCTCTTCGACCGCCAGTCCGATCCGCACGAGCTCCACAACCTGGCCGGCGACCCCGGCTACGCGGAGGTCGAGCAGCGCCTGGCGGAGAAGGCCCAGGAGCTCTCGGAGTGCGCCGGCAAGCAGTGCTCGAAGATCAAGCCGTAACACGGCGCCGGCACCGATCGGGATTGTGGTTCGTATAGACCCCTGATCCCGATCGGTGGCGTCGCAGGGTTCCCGGACGTACAGGGTTCCCGCCCAGCAACACCCAACGGTCCGAGGGAAGCGGACGCGAAGCGGAGCATTCCCTCGGGGTGATCTGAGACGCGCCCGGCAGGATTCGAACCTGCGACCTCCGCCTCCGGAGGGCGGCGCTCTATCCAGCTGAGCTACGGGCGCTTGCGCCGCAGCAGTGTATTGCGGCGGCTCAGCCCTGGTGCTTGCCGTCGAGGACCGTGATCGCCGTGATCCGCTTGCCGTCGAGGGTCTGGAACGTCATGTAGGGGTGGCCCTTGGTCGGGACGATGTAGCCGGTCCCGTTGGCCGTCTTGATGGCCTTCGGATAGGCCTTCGGGACCCGCGCGCCCTTGCTGCCGAGGCCGATCCCCTCCTTCGTCTCGAAGCGCAGCAGCTTGCCCTTGAACACGTACTCGTCGTTCTCGTCGCGACCGGCGTATATCCCGAACGAGCTGACGTTGCCGCGGCGTGCGGCCTCGATGGTCGCCTTGCCGGCCCGCGGGTTCCTGCCCTCGTAGACGCAGCTCTGAAAGCCCCTGAAGTCGCAGTCCCCACGACGGCCCCACGCCTTGTTGGCCTGCTTGATCTTCTCCTTGAGGACGACGCCGGCGATCGAGTCGGGGACGACGATCTTCGAGGTGTCCTTCGGCTTTGGGAGGCCGGCGCCGGCCGCCGGCGCGAGCGCGAGAGCGGCGACTATTGCCGCCAGAGCCCCTGTGGCGAGCTTCTTCATGGGGGCCAAGGTACAGACGCCGGCGGCTCCTCGCGCGGGTTCGCCCGCGTCCATACGCTTGCGGACGATGGACCTGGACGTGATCTTCCTCGGCACCGGCGGCTCGGTGCCGTCGGCGCGCCGCAACACCGCGGCGGTGCTGGTGCGCCGCGGCGGCGATCGCCTGCTGTTCGACTGCGGCGAGGGGACGCAGCGGCAGATGCAGCGCTCGGTCGGGCTGATCAACGTGGACGCGATCTTCATCACCCATCTCCACGCCGACCATTACCTTGGGCTCCCCGGGCTGATCAAGAGCTACGAGATGCAGGACCGCGAGGAGCGGCTCACGATCTACGGCCCGCCCGGGCTGCGCTCGCTGTTCGCCGCGCTCGGGCGGGTGATCGGGAAGCCCAGCTACGGGCTCGAGCTCGTCGAGCTCAATCGGGCCGAGTCGGTCGACTTCGGCGACTACGAGGTCGAGCCGTTCGAGGTCTCCCACCGGATCGTCGCCAACGGCTACGCGATCCGCGAGGACCCGCGGCCGGGCCGCTTCGATCCCGAGGCGGCGCGCGCGCTCGGAGTCGAGCCGGGCCCGGCCTTCGGCGAGCTCCAGGGCGGCAACCCGGTCCCGGGCCGCGACGGGCCCGTCGAGCCCGGGCGGGTGATGGGCCCCGACCGCCCGGGGCGCTCGATCGTGATCACCGGCGACACCGAGCCCTGCGAGGAGACCGAGATCGCCGCCGAGGGTGCGGAGTTGCTCGTCCACGATTCGAGCTTCGCCGCCGAGGAGGCCGGCCGCGCGGCCGAGACCGGGCATTCGACCGCGCTCGGTGCGGCTGAGCTCGCCGCGGCCGCCGGCGTCGGAATGCTGGCGCTCGTCCACATCTCGTCCCGCCACTTCGTCCCCGACATCCTCGACGAGGCCCGGACCGCGTTCGAAGCGACCGTCGCCCCGCGCGACTTCGACCTCGTCGCGATCCCGCTGCCGGAGCGCGGCGGCCCCGAGCTGATCCCCAACGGAGCTCGCGAGGTGCCGGGAACCGGCGCCGGCGTCCAGGAACCGCGATAGAACTCGGCGGGCGATGTCTCGACCGCTCCCGCACGCCCTCCTCGCCGCCGTCGCGCTGGCGGCGCTTCTCGCCGTCTCCGCGGGGACCGCGTCGGGAGCGAAGGGGAGGGCGGTTCCCTACCGCGGCCTCACCGACCAGGATCGCGAGATCAAGCTGATCGTCGACGACGGCGGCCGCGTCAAGCGGGGCGCCTTCTCGGCGGTCACCGAGTGCAGCGGCAGGTTCAAGCCGTTCACGGGCGACTTCTCGTTCCGGGCGCCGCTCGACCGCTCGCGCCCGGACAGGTTCCGCGACGAGGGGGCGGCGCTGGACAGCGACGGGACCTACAGCGGCCGCTACAAGTGGGACATCAAGGGGGAGCGCAAGGGCAAGCGCAAGATCTCCGGCAAGTTCAGCGTCGCGATCGTGTTCCGCAAGGACGGGCGCAAGTACACGACCTGCACGGCCGAAGACGTCGCATACAGCGCGAAACTCGACGATCGCCGCGGCTGATCCGCACGGAACCGCCGGACGGCCCTGCTAAGTTCCCCGCGACGTTTCCTTTAACCCGGTCCAGCGAGGCCAGGAAGGGGCGCCCATGAGCGAGAGAGTCGTCCTCGACGCGGACGATCTACGCCGGACGCTGGTGCGCATAGCGCACGAGATCATCGAGAAGAACGCCGGAGCGGGGGACGGCGAAGGCGATTCCGGCTCCGGAATCGCGATCGTCGGCATCCACACGCGCGGCGCGGTCCTCGCGCGTCGCCTCCACGAGCACCTCGAGGAGCTCTCTCCGGGCGATGTCCCGCTCGGCGACATCGACATCTCCTTCTACCGCGACGATCTCCCGGGACGGGCGCCGACCGACGCGCCGATCGTCCACTCCTCGCACCTCGACTTCGACATGGCCGGCCGCACGATCGTGCTCGTCGACGACGTCCTCTTCACCGGCCGCACGGTCCGCGCCGCGATCGACGCGCTGTTCGACTACGGTCGTCCGCAGCGGGTCCAGCTCGCCGTCCTCGCCGACCGCGGCCACCGCGAGCTTCCGATCCGGCCCGATTACACGGGCAAGAACCTGCCGACGGCGCGCGACGAACGGGTCTACGTGCGGCTCGACGAGATCGACGGCGTCGACGAGATCGCGATCGGCGAAGAGGCCGCGTTCGGCGCGGCGCAAACCAACGGGGAGGCATCGCAATGAGGCACCTGCTCTCGATCGAGGATCTCGATCGCGGCGAGATCGAGCTGATCTGCGACCGGGCACGCAGCTTCGCCGAGGTCGGGCGCCGCGACATCAAGAAGGTGCCGACGCTCCGGGGCCGGACGATCGTCAGCCTCTTCTACGAGGCGAGCACCCGGACAAGCTCCTCGTTCGAGCTGGCGGCCAAGCGCCTCTCCGCCGACGTCGTCTCCGTCAAGTCGGTGGGTTCCTCGGTCGACAAGGGCGAATCGCTTCGCGACACGATCGCGACGCTCTCGGCCTACGAGCCGGAGGCGATCGTGATCCGCTCCCCCGAGGCCGGGGCGGCCGCGCTCGTCGCGAACTGGACCGAGGCGGCGGTCGTCAACGCCGGCGACGGCAAGCACGAGCACCCGAGCCAGGCCCTCCTCGACGTCTACACGCTGATCGACCACGTCGGCCCCCTCGACGGCAAGCGGATCTGGATCGTCGGCGACGTCGCACACAGCCGCGTCGCCCGGAGCTGCATCCGCGCCTTCGTGACGATGGGCGCCGAGGTCACGGTCGCCGGGCCTCCGACCCTGATCCCGCGCGGAATCGAGACGCTCGGCTGCGAAGTCGCCTACGACCTCGGCGACATCGGCGAGGCCGACGTCATCTACGCGCTGCGGATGCAGAAGGAGCGGATGAACCACGCGTTCGTCCCATCGCTCCGCGAGTACGCCGTCAACTACCAGATCAACGGCCGCCGGCTCGGGCCGCGGCAGCTGGTGATGCACCCGGGCCCGGTCAACCGCGGCGTCGAGCTCTCACCCGAGGTGATCGACGGCCCCGCATCGCTGATCACCGCGCAGGTCGCCAGCGGGCTGCTCGTGCGGATGGCGATCCTCTACGAGATCCTCGCCGGCGGCGAGCGACCGCGGCCGCTGAGCCGGATCGGAGGCGGCGGCGATCGCAGCCGCGAGAGCGAGAGCTCGCCGATCGGAGAGCCCGCGTGAGCGCCGAGCGCGACGACATCGGCTCGCTCGACTGGCGCGGCGAGGGCACCGCGGGCGACCTGCTGATCCGCGGGGCCCACGGCTTCGATCCGCTCACCGGCCTCGACCGCGAGTGCGACATCGTCGTCCGCGGCGGCAGGATCGCCGAGATCGCCGAAGCCGGCGCCGGCGAGGCACCGGAGGGCGGCGAGGAGATCGACGCCTCCGGCCTGCACGCCTTCCCGGCCTTCTTCGACCCCCACGTCCACCTCCGCACCCCCGGGCAGGAGTACAGGGAGGACATCGAGTCGGGCTCGCGCGCCGCGGCGGCCGGCGGCTTCTGCGGGATCGTCGCGATGGCGAACACGGACCCCGTCGTCGACGACCCGGCGATCCTCTCCGCCCTGCGTGAGCGGGCCGAGTCCGAGGCGGTGGTCCCGACCGGGTTCGTCGCGACCGTGACCAAGGGGATGGCGGGCCGCGAGCTGACCGAGATGGCGGCCCTGCGCGAGGCCGGCGCCGTCGGGTTCTCCGACGACGGCCTGCCGATCACCGACGCCGGGGTGATGCGGCGGGCGCTGCAGTACCAGCACCTCGTCGGTGGCACGATCCTGCTGCACGAGGAGGACCCGGCTCTCACCGGCGACGGCGTGATGGGGGAGGGGGCCGTCTCCGCCGCACTCGGGCTCGCCGGCGTCCCCGACACCTCCGAGTCGACGATGATCGCCCGCGACGGCGCCCTCTGCCTCTACGAGGACGCTCGCGCCCACGTCCAGCACCTCTCCGCCCGCACGTCGGTGGAGGCGGTCGCAGCCGCCAAGCAGGCCGGAGCGAAGCTGACCGCCGAGCTGACCCCGCATCACCTGGTCCTGACCGACGAGGAGGTCCGGAGCCTCGACGCCCGTTTCAAGATGAACCCGCCGCTGCGCACCGAGGACGACCGGCGGGCGCTGATCGAGGCGCTCCGCAGCGGCGTCGTCGACTGCATCGGCACCGATCACGCGCCGCATGCGCCGCACGAGAAGGAGATCCCCTTCGAGGCGGCCAACATGGGCGTGACCGGACTCGAGACGGCCTTCGCGGCGCTCTACACCGAACTGGTCCTGCCCGGGGTCGTGGACCTCGCGCTGATCGTCGAGCGGATGGGCGCCGGAGCGGCCGTGTTCGATCTCGAGCCCTCGCGGATCGAGGTCGGCGCGGAGGCGGACGTCGCCCTGGTCGACCTCGACGCCGAGTGGGAGGCGGGCGCCGACGGGTGGGAGAGCCGCTCGGTCAACTCCTGCTTCGCCGGCCGTCGCCTCCGATCGCGCCCCGTGGTCACGATCGTCGCCGGCACCGTCGCCTACCGCCGTCGCGAGTTCACGATGAAGGTGGCCGGATGAGCGCCCGACTCGATCCCGAGCGCGCCGCCCTGGTCGTGGTCGACGTCCAGGAGGGCTTCCGCAAGGCGATCCCGGACTTCGA
>JADFCZ010000050.1 GCA_018263295.1 Conexibacter sp. | reverse complement strand
ACCCACGTCTGCGTCAACCAGACGGTTCTCGAGCTTCTCGACGAGGGCGTCGAGGTCCACGTCGTCGCCGACGCCGTCGGCTCGCGCACGGAGGCGAACCGCGAGCTCGGGCTGGCGAAGGCGGAGCGCGCCGGGGCCTGGCTGACCAGCGTCGAGACGGCGCTGTTCGAGCTCCTCGGAGAGGCGGGCACCGACCGTTTCAAGGCCGTCCAGCGTCTCGTCCTGGAGCTGGCGCCGTGAGCGCGGCGAGCGGCTACGTCCTGCTCGAGGACGGCTCCCGCCTCGACGGCGAGCTCTGCGGCGCCGCCGATGCCGAGTCGCTCGGCGAGGTCGTCTTCAACACCGGGATGACCGGCTACCAGGAGTCGGTCACCGATCCGAGCTACGCCGGGCAGATCATCACCTTCACCTATCCGCTGATCGGCAACTACGGGGTCAGCTCCGAGGCGATGGAGTCCGACGCCGTCCACGCCCGCGGCGTGATCATGCGCGAGGCCAAGAACGCCGAGGACTGCGCCACCGCCGAGCGCGGCTGGCTCGACTGGCTCGACGACTGCGGCATCCCGGCGATCGCCGGCGTCGACACCCGGGCGCTGGTGCGTCACATCCGCGATGCCGGCGCGATGCGCGGCGGCATCTTCTCGGCCGCGACGCCGGTCGCCGAGGCGCGCGAACGGATCGCCGCCGAGCCCGCGATGGAGGGCTCCGACTTCGCCAGGACGGTGACCCCGTCCGAGCCGGTCCTGCTCGACGGCGACGGGCCCCACATCGTCGGCATCGACACCGGGATCAAGCTCTCGATCATCCGCCAGCTCCGCGAGCGCGGCTGCCGGGTGACGCTGCTGCCCTGCGACTCCTCGCCGGAGGACGTCCTCGCCCACGACCCCGACCTCGTCTTCCTCGCCAACGGGCCCGGCGACCCCGGCGCCCTCGACTATGTCGTCGCGACCGTACGCGAGCTCGTCGGTCGGCGGCCGGTGTTCGGGATCTGCCTCGGCCACCAGCTGCTCTGCCGCGCCGTCGGTCTCGAGACGTTCAAGCTGCCGTTCGGCCACCGCGGGGCCAACCACCCCGTCAAGGACCTCGCCACCGGGCGGATCGAGATCACCTCCCAGAACCACGGGTTCGCGGTCGCCGGGCCGAACGGGGAGACGCGGATGGAGACCGACGAGCCGATCCGCTGGGAGACCGACTTCGGCGCGGCCGAGCTCTCGCACCTGAACCTCTACGACCGGACGGTCGAGGGCCTGAAGCTCCTCGACGTGCCCGGTGGCACGGTCCAGTACCACCCCGAAGCCGGGCCGGGGCCACACGACGCCCGCTACCTCTTCGACCGCTTCCTGGAGTTGGCCGCCTGATGCCACGCCGCGACGACATCGACAAGATCCTGCTGATCGGATCCGGACCGATCGTGATCGGCCAGGCCGCCGAGTTCGACTACTCGGGCACCCAGGCCTGCAAGATCCTCCGCGAGGAGGGCTACGAGATCGTCCTCGTCAACTCGAACCCGGCGACGATCATGACCGACCCCGAGTTCGCCGACCGGACCTACGTCGAGCCGCTCGTTCCCGAGGTCGTGGCGGCGATCATCGAGCGCGAACGCCCCGATGCGCTGCTGCCGACGCTGGGCGGCCAGACCGCGCTGAACCTCGCGAAGGCCCTGCACGACGACGGGACCCTCGAGCGCTTCGGCGTCGAGCTGATCGGCGCCGACTACGACGCGATCCACCGCGCCGAGGACCGCGACGCCTTCCGCCAGACGATGGAGGCGGCGGGGCTGAGGGTGCCGTGGTCGCTGATCGCCGAGTCGGTCGCCGACGCCGAGGCGGCCCTCGCCGACGGCTCGCTGACGCTGCCGGCGATCATCCGCCCCGCCTTCACGATGGGCGGGCAGGGGGGAGGGGCCGCGCGGACCGAGACCGAGCTGCGCCAGATCATCTCCGAGGGCCTCGCCGCGAGCCCGATCAACCAGGTGCTCGTCGAGGAGTCCGTCCTCGGCTGGGGCGAGTTCGAGCTCGAGCTGATGCGGGACCGCAACGACAACGTGATCGTCGTCTGCTCGATCGAGAACATCGACCCGATGGGCGTCCACACGGGCGATTCGGTCACGGTGGCGCCGTCGCAGAGCCTCAGCGACGCGCTCTACCAGGAGCTCCGCGACCAAGCGATCAAGGTGATCCGGGCGGTCGGCGTCGAGACCGGCGGGTCGAACGTCCAGTTCGGCGTCGATCCCGAGAGCGGCGAGATCGTCGTGATCGAGATGAATCCGCGGGTCTCGCGGTCCTCCGCCCTCGCGTCGAAGGCGACCGGCTTCCCGATCGCGAAGATCGCCGCCCGGCTCGCGGTCGGCTACACGCTCGACGAGATCCCCAACGACATCACCAGGGCGACGCCGGCGGCGTTCGAGCCGACGATCGACTACGTCGTGACGAAGATCCCGCGCTTCGCCTTCGAGAAGTTCCCCGGCAGCGAGGGGCGGCTGACCACGCACATGAAGTCGGTCGGCGAGGCGATGGCGATCGGGCGGACGTTCCGGGAGTCGTTCGCGAAGGCGATGCGCTCGCGCGAGCTCGACGCCCCCGCCGACCTCCCCGATGGCGACGAGGAGCTGCTCGATCGCCTCGAGATCCCGTCCTCGGACCGCTTCGACCTCGTGCTCGAGGGCTTCCGCCGAGGTCTCGGGGTCGAGCGGATCCACGCCCGGACCGCGATCGACCACTGGTACCTGCGCGAGCTCGAGAAGCTGGCGACCGAGGGCGACGGCACCGACGGCCTCGAGCGCACCTACAAGTCCGTGGACACATGCGCCGCCGAGTTCGAGGCCGAGACCCCGTACTTCTACTCCGCCCACGAGCGGCCGGGAAGCGGTCCGATCGCGCTCGGGGAGATCCGCCGCGGAGACCGGCCGAGCGTGGTCATCCTCGGCTCGGGCCCGAACCGGATC
>JADFCZ010000049.1 GCA_018263295.1 Conexibacter sp. | reverse complement strand
GTCCTCGCGGTGATCGAGCAGGAGCAGCCGGAAGGGGTGATCGTGCAGTTCGGCGGCCAGACGCCGCTGCGGCTGGCGAAGGAGCTGGAGGAGGCGGGGGTGAATCTGCTCGGGACGCCGGTCGACGCGATCGACCTCGCCGAGGACCGGGGGCGCTTCGGGGCGCTGCTCGAGCGTCTCGGTATCGCCCATCCTCCCTACGGGACGGCGCTCAGCGCCGAGGAGGCGGAGACGATCGCCGGGCGGGTCGGCTTCCCGCTCCTCGTTCGGCCCTCCTACGTGCTCGGCGGCCGGGCGATGGAGATCTGCTACTCGACCGACGATCTCGCCACCTACCTGAGCCGGTACGCGAAGGCCGACCGCGAGCATCCGCTGCTGCTCGATCGCTTCCTCGAGGACGCGATCGAGGTCGACGTCGACGCCCTCGCCGACGGCACCGACTGCGCCCTCGCCGGCGTCATGCAGCACGTCGAGGAGGCGGGGGTGCACTCGGGCGACTCCGCCTGCGTGCTGCCGCCGATGAGCCTCGGCGAGGAGATGCTGGGAAGGATCGCCGAGACGACGAAGGCACTGGCGCTCGAGCTCGGGGTGATCGGGCTGATCAACATCCAGTACGCGGTCGCCAGCGGCGAGCTCTACGTGATCGAGGCGAACCCGCGGGCGTCGCGGACGGTGCCGTTCGTCAGCAAGGCGATCGGGGCCCCGATCGCGAAGATCGCCTGCCGGCTGATGCTCGGCGAGCGCCTGGCCGACCAGCACCTGCCGGCGATGCCGCAGAGCCACGTCTCGGTCAAGGAGGCGGTGCTCCCGTTCAACCGGTTCAGCGGCGCCGACACGGTCCTCGGGCCGGAGATGAAGAGCACCGGCGAGGTGATGGGCGTTGCCCGCGACTTCCCGGCCGCCTTCGGGAAGGCCCAGTCGGCGGCGGGGATCAACCTGCCGGCGTCGGGCACGGTCTTCATCACGGTCACCGACAACGACAAGGCGACCGCCATGCAACTCGCGACGCGCTTCTGCGACCTCGGCTTCAAGATCGTCGCGACGGCGGGGACCGCGCAGGCGATCTCGCGGATGGGAGTCCCGGTCGAGACGATCCACAAGATCCAGGAGGGCTCACCGAACGTCGTCGACTACATCGAGCGCGGCGAGGTCGATCTCGTGATCAACTCGCCGACCGGCTCCGGCGCCCGCACCGACGGCTACGAGATCCGCAGCGCCGCTACCCGCAAGGGGATCCCCTGCATCACGACGATGACCGGGGCGACGGCGGCGGCGCGGGCCATCGGCGCCTCGCAGAGCGACGGCAGGGTGTCGGTACGGAGCCTTCAGGAGCTGCACGAGGACGCCGCGCCGGCGCCCGCCGAGCGGGCCTAGGCGGTGCCTGCCCAGGCCGACAACGTGAGGCGGGCGGACGGGCGCGTGACCGCGCCGTTCGGGCGACGTCGGGGCGAGGTCGTCGCGAATGAGCCGAGCGGCGGCTACCGGATCGTTACCGCGCGCGACCCGAGTGGCCCGATGCCGGCGGCCGGCCAGTTCTACATGCTCGCCGCCGAGCGCGGATGGGGAGGCGACGGCGAGCGTCCGTTCCTGCCGCGAGCGTTCTCGGTCGCCGAGGCGACGGCCGACGGCAGCGGCGCCCGGCTCTCGTTCCTGCTCGAGGACGTCGGTCCCGGCACCGGCCGGCTGGCGGAGCTCGAGGAGGGGGAGGGGCTGCTGTTGACCGGCCCGCTCGGACGCCCGTTCTCGATGCCGCGCGAGCTGAACCCGGAGGCGGCCGGGGCGATTCTCGTCGGCGGGGGGATCGGGCTGGCCCCGCTGGCGATCTGGCGCCGCACGCTCGCCGCGCAGGGAATCGCCGAGAGATCGCTGCTCGGGTTCCGGGACCAGGCGCACGCGGGCGGGCTCGAGCTCTTCCGCTGCTCGGAGGTCAGGCTCGCCAGCGAGGACGGGCATGCCGGCCACCGAGGCTACGTGACCGACCTGCTCGAGCGGATGCTCGAGGGCGATTCCGCGGCGACCGCGGCCGTCTACGCCTGCGGGCCGCCGGCGATGCTGGAGGCGGTACGGGTGCTCTGCGAGGAGCGGGACGTGCCGGCGGAGCTGGCGATGGAGTCGCCGATGGCCTGCGGTTACGGCGCCTGCTTCGGCTGTGCGGTGCCGCTGCGCGCCGGCGGCTACATGCGGCTCTGCGTCGATGGGCCCGTGATCCGGGCCGACGAGGTCGAGACGGCGCTCGTCGAGGGAGCGGGGCACAGATGAGCGTCGACCTCTGCGGGATCGAGCTCGACCACCCGATCATCAACGCGTCGGGGACGTTCGACGCGATCGCCGCCCAGCGGGCCTTCGGCGACGCCGTGCGGGAGCGGTTCCCGTTCAGCGCCTACGTCTCGAAGACGATCACCCCGGCGCCGCGAACCGGCAACCCGCCTCCGCGGCTCTGGGAGGAGCCGGCGGGAATGGTCAACTCGATCGGGCTGCCGAACAAGGGCCTCGAGGGGTTCCTCGGGGCGGACCTGCCGCAGCTCGCGGAGCTGCCGGTACCGCTGATCGTCTCCGTGATGGCGACCAGCGCCGAGCAGTTCTCCCCGCTGGTCGCCGCCGTCGCCGAGCGCCCTGAGGTCGCGGGGCTGGAGCTGAACGTCTCCTGCCCCAACGTTCACTCCGGCCTGATCGTCGGCGAGGAGTCGGGGGAGACGGCGGCGCTGATGAAGCGGCTACGGCCGCTGACCCCGAAGCCGATGATCGTGAAGCTGACGCCCAACGTCGCCGAGCCGGCGGCGATCGCGATCGCCGCCGAGCAGGGGGGCGCCGATGCGATCTCACTGATCAACACGATCAAGGCGGCGCCGATGCTGCCCGACGGGACGCCCTGGCTGGGGGCCGGGAGCGGCGGGCTCTCGGGCCCGTCGGTCCGGTCGATCGCGCTCAAGCAGGTCGCGGATGTGGCCGCCGCCGTCGAGATCCCGGTCGTGGGAATGGGCGGTGTCGAGCGCGGAAGCCACGCCGCGGCGCTCCTGGGCGCCGGTGCCTCGGTGGTCGCGGTCGGCACCGCCAGCTTTCGCGATCCGCTCGC
>JADFCZ010000048.1 GCA_018263295.1 Conexibacter sp. | reverse complement strand
ACGCTCGGCGCGATTGCCACGGCTGGTGCCGGAAAGCCCTAATTTCCGCGAACTCCGTACGAGTTCGTCCGGCCCGAGGGTCGACCTCGACTTGAGCTTGAGCTGAATTCGCACGATTTCGGCGCTTTTCGCCTTGCGCGTGGACGCGCCGTGTATATGATCGCCGCGCCGATGGCCCCAGCCTCCCCGACCTCGACATCCGTCCCCGCGCGCAGTCACGACCAGCGCATGAGGGCACTCGAGGCGGCGAACGAGATCCGGACCCGGCGTGCCCAGCTCAAGCGCGATCTCAAGGCCGGCAAGGTCCAGATCGAGGGGCTGCTGCTCGATCCGCCGGAGTACCTCGAGACCGCGAAGGTCTTCGACATGATGCTCGCGGTTCCCAAGTACGGCCGCGTCAAGGTCAATCGGATTCTGAACCAGTGCCGGGTCTCGCCCTCGAAGACGATCGGCGGGCTCTCGGTCCGTCAGCGCTCCGAGCTGGTCGCCCTCCTGCGGCGCCGCTGAGCCGCCGCCGAGCCGGTAAGAATCGGCCGTCGTGTCGGCTGTATTCGTCATCACCGGGCCCTCCGGCGTCGGCAAGGGAACCCTGATCCGCGAGCTTCGCGAGCTCGTGCCGGAGCTCGAGCTCTCGACCTCGGCGACGACGCGGGGCAGGCGCGCCGGCGAGGTCGACGACGTCGACTACCACTTCCTCGAGCGCGACGAGTTCGACCGCCGCGTCGCCGCGGGCGACTTCCTCGAGCACGCGACCTACAGCGGCAACCGCTACGGCACGCTGCGCACCGAGGTCGAGGAGCGCAACGCCCGCGGCGCCCCGGTCGTGCTGGAGATCGAGCTCCAGGGCGCCCGCCAGGTCCGCGGCACGATGCCCGAGGCCGTGCAGATCTTCATCGCCCCGCCCGACCCGGCGGACCTGCGCCGCCGCCTCGAGGGCCGTGGTACCGACGACCCCGAGACGATCGAGGCGCGCCTCGCCGTCGCCGAGGAGGAGCTCGCCGCCCGCGACGAGTTCGGCCACACGGTCGTCAACGACGAGATCGACCGGGCGGCGGCCGAGCTTGCGGCGATCGTGCGCGGGGAGTTGGGGTAGGGGCGTTCGCTGTCGCCTCGTCGTCGCACGGGGCATGGGCGTGGGTTCGGCTGGGATGGGGGATCGGAGGAGCCCCGCGATCGAATCCAATGAAACGCGGCGCGGCCGCCAAAATGTTGGATTCGGCCCCCGGGCGGGTCGAGTGGAACGAATCGGACCCCTGACGTCCGAAATGTCGCATTGACCTTGGGTCAGCGGGAAATCGCCCGCGACGGTCCCCCTCACCAGCCGAAACCACCTCCCGCACGGGCGGTGCCGTCTGCCAACGCCCGTGCGCCCGGGTCGCCGGGTTGGTGACGCCTCTCTCGTGCCCTACACTGCCCGGCGATGATCAAGCCTCGAGTGGACAAACTGATGGATAAGACCGACTCGCACTACACGGCGGTCGTCGTCGCCGCGAAGCGGGCCCGGCAGCTGAACAGCTACTACCGCGCGCTCGGCGAGGGCACCTACGAGGAGCACACGCCGCCGATGGTCGAGGCCGACAGCGACAACTACCTCACGATTTCGCTCGAGGAGCTCGCCGCCGGCAAGATCAACTACGAGTACCGGCACTAGCTTCCCTCCGCGCCCGGGGGCTCCGGGCGCTTCGCATCCCGGAGGACGGCCGTGGCAAGAATCCTGATCGGCGTCAGCGGTGGAATCGCCGCCTACAAGGCGGTCGAGTTCGCGCGCCTGGCGACGCTCGCGGGACACGGCGTCCGGGTGACGATGACCGACGCCGCGAGCCGGTTCGTCGGAGCCGCGACCTTCGAGGGGATCACCGGCGCACCCGTCCTGAGCGACGAGTTCAGCCGCGATCCGCTCCGCGGCACCTACCCCGGGGAGGAGATGCCGGCGCACGACCCGATCTCGCACCTGGCGGTCGTCGAGGCCGCCGACGCTTTCGCGATCGCCCCGGCGTCGGCGAACACGATCGCCAAGCTCGCCGCCGGCATCTGCGACTCCTTCCTGACGACGTCCTTCCTCGCCTGTACGGCCCCGCGGATCGTCGCCCCGGCGATGAACGGCCGGATGTGGGATGCGGCCGCGACCCGCGCCAACGTCGCCCTGCTGCGCGAGCGCGGGGTCGAGGTGCTCGAGCCGGGCGAGGGCGCCCTCGCATCGCGCGGAGAGCACGGTCCCGGCCGGATGCCGGAGCCGCCGGAGATCCTCGCCGCCGTCGAGGCGTCGCTCGGCGCGAGGGCGGATCTCGCCGGCAAGCGCGTCCTCGTCACCGCGGGAGGGACCCGCGAGGCGATCGACCCGGTCCGGTTCATCGGCAACCGCTCGAGCGGCCGGATGGGGATCGCGCTGGCCGAGGCAGCCGCCCGGCGCGGCGCTGACGTGACCCTCGTCGCCGCCAACGTCGCGCTGCCCGCCGCCGGTGTCGAGCGCGTGGACGTGAGCAGTGCCGCCGAGCTCGAAGCGGCGACCCGTTCCGCCTTCGCCGGCAGCGACGTCCTGCTGATGGCCGCGGCGGTCGCGGACTTCCGGCCCGCGGCACCGAACGAGCACAAGCTGGTGCGCGAACAGGGGGACGATCTCAGCCTCGCGCTCGAGCCGACCGCCGACGTCCTCGCCGGTCTCGCCGCCGGCCGCCGCGACGGCCAGGTACTGGTCGGATTCGCCGCCGAGCACGGGGGCGAGTTCGTCGAGCGTGCGCGCGGCAAGCTCGAGCGCAAGGGGATCGACGCGATCGTCGTCAACGACGTCTCCGACAGCTCGATCGGCTTCGAGAGCGGCGACAACGAGGTCACCTTCGTCTCCGGCGCCGGCGAGGAGCGGCTCCCGCGCGGCAGCAAGCGCGAGGTCGCCGACGCAATCCTCGACCGGGTCGCGAAGCTCGGCTGACGGCCTCCCGCCGGGCCGGTCCCCACGCGTTCCTACACTTCCTGCCGTGAAGGACGTCCTCATCCTCGGCTCCACCGGCTCGATCGGCGAGCAGGCCCTCGACGTGATCGGTCGCTCGCCCGAGCTCCGGGTCGCCGGCCTCTCGGCGGGCTCGAGCTGGAAGCGCCTGGTCGAACAGGCCGAGGCGGCCGGCGCCGGATCGATCGCCCTCGCCGACGCGGGCGCCGCCGCAGCGGCACGCGACTCCGGCTGGACCGGGACCGTGCTCGCGGGCGAGGAGGGGATCCGGGACCTGATCGCGCGGACCGAGCCCGACGTCGTCCTCAACGCGATCGTCGGCTCCGCCGGCCTCGGCCCGACCATCGCCACCCTGAGCGAGGGCATCGAGCTCGCGCTGGCCAACAAGGAGAGCCTCGTCGTCGGCGGCGAGCTCGTGATGGCGCTCGCGGAGGCCTCCGGCGCGCGGATCCTGCCGGTCGACTCCGAGCACTCGGCGCTGCACCAGCTCGTCCGCTCCGAGCCGCCCGGCGTCGTCGAGCGACTCGTCCTCACCGCATCCGGCGGCCCGTTCCGCGGGCGCACCGACCTCGGCGGCGTCACCCGCGAGGAGGCGCTGGCCCATCCGACCTGGGAGATGGGAGGCAAGATCACGATCGACTCGGCGACCTTGATGAACAAGGGCCTCGAGCTGATCGAGGCACACCACCTCTTCGCCGTTCCCTACGAGCGGATCGACGTCGTCGTTCATCCGCAGTCGCTGATCCACTCGCTGATCACGCTGGTCGACGGCGCGATGCTCGCCCATCTCGGCCATCCGGACATGCGGGTGCCGATCGCCTATGCCCTCCACGGCCCCGACCGGATCGAGCTGCCGGTCGAACCGCTGGACCTCGCGGCGGTCGGGGCGCTCACCTTCGAGGAGCCCGACGCCGACGCCTTCCCGTGCCTGCGGCTGGCACGGGAGGCCGGCATGGCGGCCGGCATGGCCCCGTGCGTGCTCAACGCCGCCAACGAGGTCGCAGTCGGGGCATTCCTCGCCGGCGAGATCCCGTTCACGGGGATCCCGGAGGTCGTCGAGCGCGTGCTCGAGTCGACGCCGGCCCCGGCTCCGACCCACTTCGCCGACCTGTTCGAGTGCGACGCCGAGGCACGCCGCCGCGCCGCCGAGCAGCTGCAGACGGTGGCGGCGACGCCGAACGGGAGCGCGGGATGAGCTTGTTCC
>JADFCZ010000047.1 GCA_018263295.1 Conexibacter sp. | reverse complement strand
GGGCTGAAGCGGATGGCCGAGGACCACCTCCACCCCCACGGCTGAGGGGACCGCGCTAGGATGCGCCGCGGACCGTGCTGAGCGGGGACGTAGCGGAGCCCTGTACCCGCAATCCGCTCCAGCGGGGCTGAACGCCCGCCCGAGGATCCGGCCTTCGGGGCCAGTACGTCGCGGGCAGCGTTGAAGGTCAGGTCCCGCGCGATGTGAGCCCGCGAACCAGGTCAGGTCCGGAAGGAAGCAGCCTTAAGCGTCAGCCCGCAAGCGCCGCGGAACAGCCTGACCCGAGCCAGCCACGGCGGGCACGCCCGGAGGTCCGCCTTTCAAAGGCGGGCCGCACGGTCCTGCGCCGATTCGGGCCGGCCAGCTCGGCGTCATCGCGCGGCTTGCGGCCGGAGGCCGCGGCGCCACCCTCTTCCTTGATCTGGCCGCCCGAATCGACGCAGGACGCATCTCAAATTGGGTTCCGGATTCAAGGATCCTCGTGAGGTTCCGAACCAGTAGGTGCGGATGTCGCTTCGACGCTCACGGACACTGATCGCTTGCCTGCTGGCGCTGGTCGCCTGCGGCGCGCTCGCTGCGAGCGCGCCGGGCAAGATGCGGACGAAGAAGATCGGCACCGATCTGTGCCGGACGACCGGCGGCGGCAAGTTCGTCCCGATCCCCGGGTTCCCGGGCGAGCGGATCGACCGGCGCCTGCTGCCGGACATCAAGTACCTGGTCCGCAAGTACAAGATCTTCATCACCGACGGCTATTCCGGCGACCCCGTCCACGCGGCCAACGGCGAGCACCCGCTCGGCCTCGCGCTCGACATCGTGCCCGACAAGGCGAACGGCGGCAGCTGGAAGAAGATCTCGCGGCTCGCCGAGCGCGCCGAGCCGGAGCAGGACGCACCGGTCATGCCCTGGCGCTGGGTCGGCTACAACGGCGACGCCGGCCACGGTCGCGGCAACCACCTTCACCTCTCCTGGAACCACTCCGACGCCCGGGCCTTCCGTCCGGCGAGGACCGTCTACACGATGGTCTGCCCGGGCTCCACCCCCGACGGTGGGAACAAGGACAACGGCGGCGGCGGGGGTGACGGCGACGGCGGAAACGGCGGCGGTGGCGGCGGCAAGGACAACGGCCCCGGAGGCGGCCTCCATCCCGGACACGGCGGCCCCGGCGGCGGCATCAAGCCCCGCGCCGCATCAGCCTTCGAGTACGACGCAGCCGATCCGGTCGTCGAGACCGGCGGCATCGGCCTCCCCTGACCGGAGCTAGAGCTCGCGGATCACCCGGGCGGGGATGCCCGCGGCCATGACCCGCGCCGGGATGTCGCGAGTGACGACGCTGCCGGCGCCGACGATCGCGTGCTCGCCGATCGTAACCCCCGGGCAGACGATCGCGCCGGCACCGATCCAGCAGCGGGCGCCGATCCGAACCGGGAAGGCGAGCTCGACGTCCTGCTCGCGAAGCTCCGGCTCGCGCGGATGGTCGGCGGCGAGGACCTGGACGCCGGGGCCGATCCGCGCGTGGTCGCCGACGGTGATTTCGGCGCAGTCGAGGAAGACCGAGTTGGTGTTGACGAAGGCGTCGTAGCCGAGGTGGAGGTGGGTTCCGTAGTCGCAGAAGAACGGCGGCACGATCAGCGACCGCTCGCCGAACGAGCCCAGAAGGCCGCGGAGCATCCCGAGCCGCCGGTCCTCGTCGGGCTCGGCGTTGAACGCGATCACCGTTTCCTGCGCGCGCCGGCGACCGGCCAGCAGGTCGGGGTCGAACGGGTCGTAGGGCTCGCCCGCGAGCATCTTCTCGCGCTCGGTCACCGCCGACGATCCTCGCACTCCCCTCCCCGATCGGGCCGCGCGGCCTAGAATCCTCCGCCCCGAGGGCGCGTAGCTCAGTGGGAGAGCGTCCGCCTCACACGCGGAAGGTCGCTGGTTCGAAACCAGCCGCGCCCATCGTCCGAGCGGGTCAGGTAGAACCCCTGGATGCTCGTTCCCCTCGCAGGCCTCTCGGCGGAGTTCGACGCGGAGGTGGTCGATGCGGGCGAGCTGCCGGCGCTGCTGCTGCTGATCGCGTTCGGCGTCACCTTCGGGGTCACCCGGTTCATCACCCACTCGATCCGCTCCGACCGCTTCTCCTGGCTCGGCAACGTCGAGGCCGGCGACACCCACATCCACCACCTGGTCTGGGGGATCGTGCTGCTGCTCGTCAGCGGTCTGCTGGCGGTGGCGGTGCAGCCGCCGCTGGAGGTGACGGCGATCGTCTTCGGGATCGGCGCCGCCCTGACGCTCGACGAGTTCGCGCTCTGGCTCCACCTCGACGACGTCTACTGGTCGGAGCAGGGCCGGCAGTCGATCGACGCCGTGATCGTGTTCGCGATCGTCTCCGGGTTCATGGTGCTCGGCGCCTATCCCGTGTCGTTCGATGACAGCGGCGGCGGCCTCGGCGGGGTTCTCAGCGTCGTCGTCAGCCTTGCGATCGGGTGGGTGTTCGTGATCATCTGCTTCCTCAAGGGCAAGCTGATCTGGGGCGTGCTCGGCCTGTACATCCCGCCGATCGCGATCGTGACGGCCTGCCGCCTCGCCCGCCCGAACTCGTGGTGGGCCCGGCGGAAGTACGACGAGCAGCCCGACAAGCTCGAGCGCTCGAAACACCGGTACAAGGGCGAGGAGAAGGTCGTCAAGCCCGATGCCGTGACGTCGGGCTGACGCATGGACATCGCCCTCGCCCTCGCCGCAGCGCTTCTCTTCGCGCTCGGCACCGTCCTCCAGCAGAAGGCCGGCCTGGATGAGCCCGACGCGACCGAGGGCTCGAGCTCGGGGCTGCTGCTGCGGATGGCGCGCAAGCCCGTCTGGCTCGCCGGGATCGCCGCCGATGCGCTCGGCTTCGTCGGCCAGGCCGTCGCGCTGACGATCGGCCGCCTCGCGGTCGTCCAGCCGCTGCTGGCGACGTCGATGGTCTTCGCGCTGCCGCTCGGCCACCGGCTGACGGCGCAGCGTGTGACCCGCTCCGACATCGGCGCCGCCGTGCTCGTGACCGCCTCGCTGATCGCCTTCCTGACGATCGCCAACCCGACCGGCGGCCGCGACGACGCCCCGATCGGCCAGTGGCTCGTGCTCGGGGCGATCATCGCCGGGCTCTGCGTCCCGCTGACGCTGGCGTCGCTGAAGGCGCGGCCGGCGGTCAAGGCGACGCTGCTCGGGATCGTCACCGGCATCCTCTTCGGGCTCAGCGCCGCTCTGACGAAGTCGGTCGGCGACGAGGTCGCCGACCACCTGTTCCGGGTCTTCCTCGACTGGCACCTCTACGCGCTGATCGTCATCGGCTACATCTCGATGACGTTCAACCAGCTCGCGTTGACCACCGGCGTCCTCGCGCCGGCGCTCGCGGCATCGATGGCGCTCGACCCGATCACCAGCGTCGTCATCGGGACGACCCTGATGGAGGAGTCGCTGCACGAATCCCCGGCCGGAATCGCGGCGACGGTCGGGGCGCTCGCCGCGACGGTGATCGGAATGGCGATCCTCGCCCGGACCAGCCAGGGGCAGGCCGCTCCGAAGCCCGGGTCCGGCGGCCCGGTCGCCGACGTGCGCCGGGCCGAAGCGAAGGCCGAACGGGCCGAACGGGCCGGTTCGGAGCCGGCGCCTACTTCCTGACGACCCGGTAGTTCCGGCTCGTCGCGTTCCCGGCACCTGCCGGATCGACGACAAGCCGCCAGCGGCCGGGGCGGCCGAGCTCGCGGCCCGGAACCCGGAGCCGGTTGATCCCGGCATCGATGCAGCCGCCGGCGCCGCGGACCGGACGCGGCGGATGAGAGCCGGACTTCCCGCGCCGCTGCCGCAGAACCTCGACCGACGTCTCGGCGCTCGACCGGAACCGGATCCTGACCGCGCGATCGCGGTGGACCGGCCGCGGCTTGACGCCGAGCCGGGTGATCGCAGCGCCGGGATCGGGCGGCGGCTGTTTCCTCAGCGCCGCGAGGACCGAGCGGGCCATGCTCGCCTCGCCCTTGGCGTTCGGGTGCAGCGGGAATGCGGGCTCGGTCGGCACGAGCCCCTCGAACCAGCGGGTCGGCGGCAGCTTGCAGACGTCGTGGCCGATGCTGTCGTCGTAGGTGTCGACGAAGAGCGCGTCGTTGTCGGCGGCCTCGTCCTCGATCATCGCGTTGATGCGCCGGATCAACGCGTCGATGTAGGCGACGTCGTCCTTGCTCAGCGGGACCATCGGGTAGCAGTTGGTGCCGTCGATCGGCAGCACGTTCGGGTAGCCGACGATCGCGACGCGCGCCTTCGGGCTGTGCCGGTGGATGCCCCGCAGGACGGCGTCGATCCGCGGCCGGGCCTCCTCGATCCGGGCCTCGACGGTGTCGTTGCCCCCGGGCGCGTAGTGGTCGCGGCAGGCGGTCCCGTTCGGGTCGGTGAGCCCGAGCTGGGCGCACTTCTCGGCGACGCCGACGAGACCGGCGTCGTTGCCGCCGATCCCGACGGTGACGAGGTCGGCGTCGCGTCGGAGGCCTTCGAACTGCGGCGGGTTGGTGCCGCCGAGCGGCAGCCCGGTCTGCGGCTCGGTCATGTGCTTGGTCTCGGCGCTGCTGCAGCTGACGTCAACGTGCTCCTCGACGCCGAGCTTGTCCGCCACCAGCGAGGGGTAGTTGTGGTCGGAGCGGGCGCAGTCGATCGGTTGCCCGACCTGGTTGAGCACGAGCGGCGCTGCCGTGTAGGAGTCGCCGAGCGACACGTAGACGCCGCCGCCCACGGTCGCGGCCGCCGAAGTCGTCGCCGTCGTCCCGGCGAGCGCGACCAGCGCCGCCACGGCGATCCCGATCGCCCTCGCGGACGTCCATCCCCGCCATCCCCGCATCTCTATCCCTGCCTTCGCTTGCGCCCGCCGCTCCCTGCCGCCGGCTGCCTGCGGCCATCTTCGCCGCTCCGCGGGCGGAGCGCAAGCGGGATCGGCCCGGCTAGGCGACCGTGCCGGGCTCGGCGGCCTCGGTGGCGGCGAGGCGCGCCATCCGCTCGCCGGTGCGGCGCCGGGCGTAGGCGAAGTAGATGACGAGGCCGATCGCCAGCCAGATGAACAGCCGGATCCAGGTCGTGACCGGCAGCGTCGCCATCAGCGCGACCGCGAAGACGATCCCGAGCGGGGCGACGAGCCAGACGGCCTTGACCCGGAACGGGCGCTCGAGGTCGGGGCGGGTCCGGCGCAGCACCAGCACCCCCGAGCAGACGATCGTGAACGACAGCAGCGTGCCGATCGAGACGAGGTCGCCGAGGATGTCGATCGGAAGCAGCGCCGCGACCGCGGCGCCGGCGATCGCGCAGACGACGGTCGCCGCCGTCGGCGTCTCGAACCGCTTGCTGACCTGCCCGAGACGGTCGGGAAGCATTCCGTCGGAGGACATCCGCATGAAGATGCGGGTCTGCCCGTAGAAGGTCACGAGCACCGTCGCCGCCAGGCCGATCACGGCCGCAGCCGAGACCAGCGACTCGAGCCAGTCGAGCCCGCCTCCCCCCGCCCGCACGGCCAGCGCCAGCGGGTCGGCGACGTTGAGCGACCTGTAGTCGACCATGCCGGTCATCACGATCCCGATCAGCACGTAGAGGCCGGTCGAGATCAGGACGGTGGCCAGCAGCCCGAACGGGATCGTCTTCTGCGGCCGGCGGGCCTCGGCCGCAGCCGTCGAGACGGCGTCGAAGCCGACGTAGGCGAAGAAGACCACACCGGCGGCGCGGAGGATCCCGGTGATCCCGTAGTCGCCGAAGCCGCCCTCGTTCTTCGGCACGAACGGCTCCCAGTTGGCGCCGGCCACGTAGAAGACGCCTACTCCGATGAACAGCAGCAGCACCCCGAGCTTGAGAGCGACCATCGCGTTGTTGGCCTTCGTCGACTCGCGGGTGCCGAGATACAGCAGCGCGCAGGTCGCGAACACGATCAGGAGCGCCGGGAGGTTGAGGATCCCGGTGTCGTCGCCGAACGGCGGGTTGACGAGGTCGTGGGGGACCGAGATCCCGATGCTGCCGAGGAAGCTGACGAAGTAGCCGGACCAGCCGACCGCCACCGTCGACGCCGCGAAGAGGTACTCGAGCAGCAGGTCCCAGCCGATGAACCAGGCGAGGAACGAGCCGAAGACCGCGTAGGCGTAGGAGTAGGTGGAGCCCGCGGCGGGGACCATCGCCGCCAGCTCGGCGTAACAGAGCGCCGTGACGCCGGCGGCGAGGCCGGCGAGCATGAAGGAGAAGATCACCCCCGGACCGGCGTACCGTGCCGAGGCCTCGCCGATCGTCACGAAGATGCCGGCGCCGACGACGCTGGCGATCCCGATCGCGGTGAGGCTGAAGGGGCCGATCGCGGCGGAATCGAGGCGCTTGCGGTCGATCTTGGCCTGGGCGACGACTGCGTCGATATTGCCGGCGGCCATTTCCGAATCCTGTCAGAGTGCGGCCCCGGAAAAGGACGGGAGCGAGATGGCCACCGACGAGGAGAAGCAGGAGGCGGACGCCGGTGACGGCGAGGGTTCGCGCTTCCTCCAGGAGGAGCGCGCACACCGTCTCGCCAAGCTCGACGCGATGCGGGAACGGGGCGTCGATCCCTACCCGGTGCGCTTCGATCGCGACCACACGGCGGCCGAGATCCGCGAGCGCTTCGCCGACCTCGGCCCCGGCGCCGACTCCGGCGAGAAGGTCGCGATCGCGGGCCGGGTGATCGCCCTCCGCCGCCACGGCGGGCTCGACTTCATCGACCTTCGCGACGAGACCGGCAAGATCCAGCTGATCGCCACCCGCGACGAGCTCGGGGAGGAGACGCTGCACGATCTCAACGCCCTCGACCTCGGCGACTGGATCGGGACCGAGGGGGTCGTCGTCACCAGCCGTCGCGGCGAGCTCTCGGTCCGGATCGAGAGCTTCGAGCTGCTGTCGAAGGCGCTGCGCCCGCTGCCCGACATGCGGCACGGCCTGACCGACCCGGAAGCACGCTACCGCCGCCGCTACCTCGACCTGATCGTCGACGACGACTCGCGCGAGATCTTCGAGAAGCGCTCGATCGTGATCGACGCGACCCGCCGGGTCCTGCTCGAGCGCGACTTCCGCGAGGTCGAGACCCCGGTCCTGCTGAGCCAGGCGGGCGGCGCGGCGGCGCGGCCGTTCATCACCCACCACAACGCGCTCGACATCGACATGTTCCTGCGGATCGCGCTCGAGCTGCCGCTGAAGCGGCTGATCGTCGGCGGCATGAACCGGGTGTTCGAGGTCAGCCGCGTCTTCCGCAACGAGGGGCTCGACACCCGCCACAACCCCGAGTTCACGATGCTCGAGGCCTACCAGGCCTTCGGCGACTACCACGACATGATGGAGTTGACCGAGGCGATCATCGAGGCGTCGTGCATGGCCGCCAACGGCCACACCAGGATCGACGTCGACGGCCGCGAACTCGACATGAAGCCGCCCTACCGGCGGGCGACGATGGCGGAGCTGATCGAGGAGAACGCCGGCGTCGAGATGCACCCCTCGATGCCGATCGACGAGGCCCGCGAGATCGCGGACCGATTCGGGGTCGAGTGGCTCGACGTGTGGGGCGCCGGCAAGATCATGGCCGAGGTCTACGACGGGACCTGCGAGGCGAAGCTGATCGAGCCGACCTTCGTGATGGACCATCCGCGCGAGGTCTCCCCCCTCGCCCGCGCCCATCGCGACGACCCGGCGCTGACCGAGCGGTTCGAGCTCGTCGTCGCGGCGCGCGAGCTCGCCAACGCCTACTCGGAGCTCAACGACCCCGTCGACCAGGCGCAGCGCTTCCAGTCGGAGGCGAAGCTTCAGGCCGGCGGCGACGAGGAGGCGGAGCCGGTCGACGACGACTACGTCGAGGCCCTCGAGTACGGCCTTCCCCCGACCGGCGGGCTCGGCATCGGCATGGACCGGCTGGTGATGCTCGTCACCGGGGTCGACACGATCCGCGACGTCATCCTCTTCCCGACGCTGCGGCCCGAGGAGGGCCGCGACTCCGCGCCGAAGGCGAAGGCGCTCGACCTCGACGTCGGCGAGTCCGAGGCGGCGCCGCCGCCGCCCCCGATCCAGACGCCGACGCGCTGGAGCAAGCCGCGCGGCCGCTCGCGGGCGACCCGCGTGCTCGCGTGGCTGACCGCCCTGCTCGGGCTCGCGTCGTTGTTGCCGACGCTGCCCTGGGTCCACGTCTCGCTCGGGCTCGGCGACCTCCTCGACCGGACCGACCGCTCTTACCTCTTCATCGTCTCGGCCGTCCTCGGGATCGGCCTGATCACCGTCTCGCTGCAGCTCGCGCGCGGTAAGCGCCGGGCCTGGGCGATCGCGATGTTCCTGTTCGCGGCGGCCGCGCTCATCCACCTCGTCAAGGGACCGGACCCGGTCGCGGCGCTGCTCGACGTCGGAATGCTCGTCGCGCTGGCCTCCTACCGGACCGAGTTCCGCGCCCACGGCGACGCGAGCTCGCTCCGCCAGGCGGTGCTCTTCGTGCCGTTCTACCTGCTGGTGGTCGGAGTCTTCGGGTTCGTCTCGCTGCTCACCCAGCGCGACTTCGTCACCCCCGACCTCTCGTTCGGCGGGATGGTCGAGGCGACCTACGGCGGCCTGCTCGGCTTCGACGGCCCCTACGAGTTCGCGCACCACCTGTTCGCCGACTTCTTCAGCGACGCGCTGCTCGTCCTCGGGATCGTCGGCCTGCTCCTCTTCCTCTACCTCGTGTTCCGCCCGCTCGTCCGCAGCCGGGCGCCGGAGGACGAGGCACGCGAGCACGCCCGGCGGATCGTCCGCGCCAGCGGCTCCGACACGCTCGCCTACTTCGCCCTGCGCCGCGACAAGAGCTACTTCTTCTCGGCCGACGGCCGCTCGCTCGTCGCCTACGCCTACGTCCGCGGCTACGCGATGGTCGCCGCCGACCCGATCGGTCCGCCCGAGGACCGGGGCGAGGTGCTCGACGAGTTCCTCGCCTACTGCGCCGAGCAGGGCTGGAAGGCGGCGTTCCTCGCCGTCCGCGAGGACGCGACGCCGATGTACCGCGAGCGCGGCATGCACTCGCTCTACCTCGGCGACGAGGCGATCCTCCACTGCCGCGACTTCGATCTCGAGGGCGGCGACATGAAGGCGGTCCGCTCGGCCGTCAACCGCGTCGGCAAGGACCACCGCTTCGAGCTGATCAAGGAGTCCGACGCCTCCGCGACCCTCGTCGCCGAGCTCAACGAGATCAGCGAGGAATGGCGCGACGGCGCCGAGGAGCGCGGGTTCACGATGGAGCTCGGCGAGGACGTCGAGGGCGTCGCCGACGACTTCGTCCTCGCGATCGCCCGCACCGGCGACGGCGACGGCCGGGTCGCCGGCTTCCTCCGGTTCGTGCCCTGCTACGGGCCCGACCCCGGCTACTCGCTCGACCTGATGCGCCGCCGCCCCGACTCGGCGAACGGCCTCACCGAGTACCTGATCGCCAACGCCGCGCTCAGCCTCGGCGCCAGCGGCATCGAGCGGCTCTCGCTCAACTTCGCGGCCTGGGGCCGCCTGCTCGACGAGTCCCAGGGCATGGGCATCGGCGGGCGGATCCAGCGCCGGATCGCGAAGGGCCTCAACCCGTTCTTCCAGATCCAGTCGCTGCGCGACTTCAACTCGAAGTTCGACCCGGAGTGGCTGCCGCGCTCGATCGTGATCGAGGATCCCGGCGACCTGCTCAAGGTCGCGATCCTCTACGCCTCGATCGAGGGCTTCCTCGAGGTCCCGCTCGTCGGGCGCTTCCTGGTCCCGCCGGTCCGCAGGGCCGAGAGCGGTGTCGCGACCGCTGACGCTCCCGCCTAGCCCGCGCCGGCCCGCCACCGGCACACGGTCCGGGGCTACTGACTTAGACTCAATAGCGGAGAGATGTTGACCATGCGGGGGAACCACCGCATCCACTGGAAGTCGAGAGTGTTGTGCCAGCCATGAGAGTCCTTTCGTTCGTCGTCGCCCTGCTCGCGACCGGAGTCCTCGCCGCAAGCGCGAGCGCAACCCCGATCGTCGACACCGGGGTTCCCTCGATCCCCGAGCACACGGGATCGGCCGTGGCCAAGAACCCGGTCAAGAACCCGACGAAGCCCGATCAGAACCCGTTCATGACGGCGAACCCGAACTCGAACATCCACAACGACACCTGGATGACCGACGTCTACAACCGCAAGGGCCCGCTCGGCGAGAACCTCCAGACCGACAGCTACGGGTACCCCTCGTCGCTCTGCGGCTCGATCACGTTCGACTCGCAGGGCAGGATCATCACCAGTTGCCCGTCGATCCCCTTCCCGCCGCAGCTGCGGATCATCGATCCCGACACGATGGCGCCGATCGACACCCTCGACATGCCGACGGCGCCGAACCCGCCGAACACGCCCGCGTACCAGAACTTCACCGGCGGCGGCTACTTCTTCCTCGACAACAAGGACAAGATCTGGGCGGCGACCAAGACCGACCACATCTACCGGGTCGGCTTCGGCGACGACGGCGACACGCTGACGGTCGAGCGCGACTACGACCTGACCGGGGTCCTCGACGCCGACACCGAGCGGATCACCTCCGCCCTGCCCGACTACGACGGCCGGATCTGGTTCGTCTCGAAGGCGAACGCCAAGATCGGCACCCTCGATCGCAAGACCGGGGACCTGAAGGTGATCCAGCTCGACGACGACGAGGAGATCGAGAACTCCTTCTCGGTCGACTCCAAGGGCGTCTACATCGTTTCCAACAAGCGGATGTACAAGCTGAAGGCGAACAAGAACGACAAGCCGAAGATCCTCTGGCAGCAGAAGTACCCGAACTCGGGGATCGTCAAGCCGAGCCAGGTCGACGCCGGCTCGGGGACGACGCCGACGAACCTCGACGGCGGCTACGTGGCGATCACCGACAACGCCGACCCGATGAACGTCGTCGTCTACCGGACGAAGACGAACCTGAAGAAGAACCAGCACCGCGTGGTCTGCAAGGTGCCGGTTTTCAAGCAGGGCGCGAGCGCCACCGAAAACTCGCTGATGGGCACCAAGCGAAGCCTGATCGTCGAGAACAACTACGGCTACCAGGATCCGTTCGGGCCGAACTCGGGCGCGGTGACCGAGCCCGGCTTCGCCCGGGTCGACATCGACAAGGACGGCAAGGGCTGCACGAAGAAGTGGACGAACAAGGACGTCCGCGCGCCCACGGTCGTGCCGAAGATGTCGACGAAGACCGGCCTGATCTACACCTACGCCCGTCCGGAGGACCCGCTCAACGAGGGCTATTTCTGGACGGCCATCGACTACCGCACCGGCGAGACCGCCTGGTCGCAGTACGCCGGCTCCGGCCCGCTGTTCAACAACAACTACGCCGGGCTCGCGCTCGGCCCCGACGGGACCGCCTACCTCGGCGTGATCGGCGGGATCGTCGCCCTCCGCGACGGGAACTGAACCGGTGCGGGCGCGCGGGCGCGCGGCGATCGCGGGGTTGTTCGCGGCCCTGGCGATCGCCGCCTGCCTGAGCGCCGACGCCGGCGCCCGCACGAACGCGCCCACTCCGCAGGAGGCAGCCGAGCTCGGGCGCCAGGCCTACCGCTACGGGTTCCCGCTGCTCGAGTTCATGCGGGTCCGGAAGGAGCAGACGAGCGTCTCCTGCCCCGACGGGAAGGGGAGCGCGCCGGTCAACTCCTTCTCGAACGCGAAGCGCTTCCCCGATCCCGAGGACGACACCGTCGTCGCGCCGAACACCGACACGCTCTACTCGATCGCCCACCTCGATCTCTCGAAGGGGCCGATCGTGCTCAGCCATCCGAACATGGGCGAGCGCTACTTCAGCTTCCAGCTGATCGACCCGTACACGAACGTGATCGACTTCATCGGCTCGCGGACGACCGGCTCGAAGGCCGGGCGCTTCGCGATCTCGTGGACCGGCAAGCCGGCGAGATCGAAACCGAAGATGCCCGTGATCAAGTCGAAGTACCGCCGGGTCTGGGTGATCGGCCGGACGCTCGCGACCGACGACGCCGACCAGCGTGAGGCCTACTCGTCCATGAAGCGTTACGGCCTCTCCCGCCTCGGCCGCGACCCCAAGAGCTTCCCCAAGGACTGCGAGCCGGGGACGCCGGGCGAGTTCCCGACGCCGACCGACGGCAAGGCGTTCATCGGCAAGCTGAATCGGTGGCTGGCCGCCAGCCCGCCGCCGAAGCGCGACGACCCGCTGCTCGCCGCGCTCGCGCCGCTCGGCGTGGGACCGGGCCTGTCCCCCGAGGACGCCGGCCTCGCGCCCGACGTCCTCGAGGCTCTCTACGACGGGGTCACGTCCGAGGCCGCCGCCTTCCCGACGGCGACCCGGTTCGACGCGCTGCAGAAGTCGATCGCCGCCGGGGGCTGGCTGCTTCCCGCCCCCAACATCGGCGACTACGGCACCGACTACGACTTCCGGGCGCAGATCGCGACGATCGGCCTCGGTGCCAACACGCCCGACGAGGCGATCTACCCGACCGGCCTGACCGACTCGACGGGCGGGCTCCTGAACGGGGCGAACGACTACCGGATCACCTTCCCTCCCGGTGAGCAGCCTCCGGCGAAGTACTTCTGGTCGCTGACCGTCTACGACGGCAACGGCTACCTGACGCCGAACCCGATCGACCGCTACTCGCTCGGCCCGAGCCATCCGCCGCTGATCGAGAAGCCCGACGGCTCGGTCGTCATCGTCCTCCAGAACGACGAGCCGGCCGAGGACGGCGTCAACTGGCTGCCCACCCCCAACGCCGGATTCCGGCTCAACCTCCGGCTCTACGGGCCGAGCAGGGCGGCGCAGAACGGCGTCTGGACGCCTCCCCCGACGGTGAAGGTGGGTCCATGATGAGGAACGGGATCCTGAGCGCTGCCGGCGCTGCGGTCCTCGCCCTCCTCGTCGCCCTGCCCGCCGGCGCGCAGGCGGGGGCGTCCGGTGTCACGCCCGAGCAGGCGAACGAGCTCGGCAGGCAGGCGTACGTCTACGGATACCCGCTGCTCGACATGCTGCGGATCCGCCATGAGATGACGAGCGTGCCCTGCCCGGACGGACGCGGCAACGCCCCGATCAACCACTTCGCGAACGCGAAGAAGTTCGCCACGCCCGACGACCGGACCGTCGTCGCCCCGAACACCGACACCCTCTACTCGCTCTCGCAGCTCGACCTGAAGAAGGGCCCGATCGTCCTTCGCCACCCCGACATGGGGAACCGCTTCTTCGACTTCGAGCTTGTCGACCCGTGGACGAACGTGATCGATTACGTCGGCACCCGGACGACGGGCAAGAAGGCGGGCCGCTTCACGATCCGCTGGACCGGCGACGGCAAGGCCGCCAAGGCGAAGCGCCTCGGCAACCCGATCATCAAGTCGAAGTACCGGCGCGTGTGGCTGATCGGCCGGACGCTCGCCGGCGATCAGGCCGACCAGGCGACCGCCTACGAGATCATGAAGCGCTACAAGCTGCTGAAGCCGAACGGCAAGAAGTTCAAGCTCCCGGCTGACTGCCATCGCGGTAAGGGCGAGCCCTCCCAGTACCCGCTGCCGACCGACGGCGCCGAGTTCGTCGCCCAGCTCAACCAGGCGATGGTCGATAACCCGGCGCCGAAGCGCGACGACCCGCTGCTCGAGCAGCTCGCGACGGTCGGCGTCGGCCCCGGGCTCTCGCCCGACGACGCGGGCCTCTCCCAGGAGGCCCTCGACGCGCTCTACGCGGGCGTGGAGAACCGGATCGCCGGCTTCGCGAACGAGACGCGGATCGACTTCCTGCAGAAGTCGATCGCCGCCAAGGGCTGGATCTACGCGGATCCCGACATCGGCCTGTTCGGCACCGACTACCTCCTTCGCGCCCAGGTGGCGGTCGTCGGGATCGGCGCCAACACGCCCGAGGAGGCGGTCTACCCGGGCGCGTTAGCCGACTCCGACGGGGCCCTGCTCGACGGCTCCAGCGACTACGAGATGGTCTTCCCCGCCGACGACCTGCCACCGGCGAAGTACTTCTGGTCGCTGACGATGTACGACCGCGAGGGCTTCCTCGTCGACAACCCGATCGACCGCTACTCGCTCGGCCCGAGCCACCCGCCGTTGGTCACCCGCCCGGACGGCTCGATCGTCGTCGTCATCTCCCATGACGAGCCGACCGAGGACGACGTCAACTGGCTGCCGGCCCCGAGCGGAGGATTCCGGCTCAACATGCGCCTCTACGGACCGAGCAACAGGGTGCTGAGCGGGAACTGGTTCCCGCCGGCTCCTCTCAAGCTTCCCTCTCCCTGAGTTCGATCCGGCGGATCTTGCCGGTCAGGGTCTTCGGGAGGCCCTCGACGAACTCGATCCTCCGCGGGTAGGCGTAGGCGCTGAGCCCGCCGCGGACGTGGGACTTGATCTCGGCGGCGAGCTCCTCGGAGGGCTCGTACCCGTCGGCGAGGACGATGAACGCCTTGACGACGCTGCCCTTGACCTCGTCCGGCGAGGCGACGGCGGCCGCCTCGGCCACCGCCTCGTGCTCGAGACAGGCGGACTCGACCTCGAACGGGCCGATCCTGTAGCCGGCGGCGATGATCACGTCGTCGGCCCGGCCCGCGTACCAGACGTATCCGTCCTCGTCCATGCTCGCCGCGTCGTGGGAGTGGAAGAAATCACCGCCGAACGCCTCCTCGCTCTCACCGGGCATCCGCCAGTAACCGAGCGGGTAGTGCGGGTTCGAGCGGGCGCGCAGGCAGATCTCCCCGCGCTCGCCGCGCGGGACCGGGTTCTCGTCCTCGTCGAGGATCTGGACGTCCCAACCCGGCATCGGCCTCCCCATCGAACCCTCGCGGACCTCCATGAACGGGAAGTTGGCGCAGAGCGGGTACGACTCGGTCAGCCCGTAGTAGTCGAGGACGGTGATCCCGTACTGCTCGCGGAACCAGCGGATCGCCTCCGGGTTGAGCGGCTCCCCGGCGCTGCAGACGATCCGGAACCGCTGCGGGTACCTCTCCCCCGCGTTCTCGATCGCCATCATCGCCCGCATCGCGGTCGGGGTCGTGAAGACGTTGGTGACGCCGTGGCGGGAGAGGAAGCTGAGCTGATCGGCCGGGTCGAAGCCGGCCTCGCGCTGATAGACGCACTGGACGGCGCCGAGCCGCCACGGTCCGAGCAACGGGCTGATCCCGGCGGCCCAGGCCCACTCGCCCATGCCGTGGAAGAGCTCGCCGGGCTGGACGTCGTGGCAGTAGACGAACTCCTCGTGGGCGAGGATGTAGCGGTGGGCGTGGACGATGCCCTTCGCCTTGCCCGTGGTCCCTGACGTGTAGTAGAGCTGCGCGGGATCGTCGGCCGACGTGTCCTCGCAGATGTGGTCGACCGGCGCGTCGGCGAGGAGGCCCTCGTCGAGGATCAGGATCTCGCCGACCAGGTCGGCGTCGAAGCGTGGCGCGTTGGCGGCGTCGGTGACGAGGATCCTCGCCTCGGCGTCGCCGAGGCGGTGGCGGATGCCGTCGTCGCCGTAGAGGACGGACATCGACAGCAGGATCGCACCGAGCTTCCAGGTGCCGAAGAAGATCGCGGCGGCCTCGGGCGTCGGCGGCAGGACGACGGCGACGCGGTCGCCCTTCTCGATGCCGTGCTCTCGGAGGACGTGCGCGGCCCGGTTGGACAGCGCCTGCAGCTCGCCCCAGGTCAGGTCCCGCTGGGCGCCGTCGAAGCGCTCCCACCGCATCGCCGGCGCGGCCGGGTCGTGCTTGTCGCAGACGTCGGCGGCGATGTTGTAGCGGTCGGGGACCTGCCAGCGGTGCTCGGCGCAGGCCCGCTCGTAGGTGAGATCCATCAGCAGCGGCCCTCGAGCGCCGCGATCAGCAGGATCGACGAGGCCGTGTAGTCGATCGCCGGCTCGGACGTCACGTAGTCCACTCGCCGATCCTCGTAGGTGGCGAAGCGGCTGTCAAACGGGCTCTCGGCGCGGAAGCCCTGGCCGCGGACCTCCGAGCGCGGCGCCGGGCCGCCGACGACGGCGCCCTCCGGGACGCCGGCCCCGAACACGGCGGCCCAGTGGTGGGGATGTCGAGGGGCCCGCGGCCCGTAGCCGACGACGAAGCTCGCGCCGAACGGGTTGCGGCCGAGCATCCAGTCGCGGGCGCCGGCGGCGACGCGGCAGCCGGCGGCGGGGCCGTCGGGGCTCGCGGTCGCGAGCGCGGCGAGGGCGCCGGCGGCGCCGTTCTGCGCGGTCGTCCCCCAGCCGAAGTAGCCGGGCATACCGAACGCGTTCGAGCGCGCCTGCCGGGCTGCGATCCGCCCGTTCTCGGCGAGCCGCTCGCAGGCGACCCGGCGGCTCGCGGCGGAGAAGTCGGAGACGTCGCCGCCGAAGGCGCCGCAGACCTCCGCCTCGCCGAAGGACGCGAAGTCGTCGACGGCGCCCATCGCCGCGTAGGCGCCGGTCTGGCGCTGATCGGAGAGCCAGCGGCGGAAGTCGTCGTCATAGGACTGCTCGCAGTCGCCGGCCGCGCATGTCGCGCGGAACAGTTCAGCGGCTCCGCTCGCCATCGAGTCCTTCCAGTTCGCGGCGACGTAGAAGTTCGCCGCATACCGCGGGTAGCCGGTGCGCCGCAGCGGCCGGGCGGGGCGCCTGGTGGCGACGCCGGCCGCGTACCACTCGCGGGCGGCATCGAGCATCGCCTCCTCTCCGGTCCGGAGGTAGGCGAGCGCGAGTGCCGCCGCGGCCTTGCCGCCGAGGTCGCCGCCGATCTCCGGGTAGGCGAAGCGGGTGCCGATGCCGGGCTTCGGGCTGGCGTCGTCGGAAGCGGGATCGCGGAAACCCACCCGGTGATCGCGCTCGTCGCCGACCTGGGCGACGAACAGGCCCGGGGCCGGGTGCGCCGCCAGCAACCAGCGGATGCCGACGTCCGCCTCCGCCTCGAGTGCCGGTGCCGCCTCCGGGGAGAGCCGGGCGGACGCCTCGAGCATCGCGGTCGCGAAGGCCGTGGTCTGGGTGAAGTGGATCATGTCGCCGGCGTCCATCCAGCCGCCGCTCAGGGCGATCTCCTGCCCCGCGGCGACGGGCGAGTCGGGATGGACCGCCGCGTCGTTGAGATGCGAGGGATCGTGAACCGGGCTCGGTTCGTCGCCGTCGCGATTGGCGGCGAAGTAGCGGAGCATCTCGCCGATCGCCGGGCGCGAGCCCGCCGCGGTCACCCGCCAGGGGCGCGAGCGCAATCCGGCGGCGGCGATCCGGTAGGTGCCGGGCGCGTGGATGGAGCTGAGGTCGGCGACGTAGGCGTGGCGCCAAGGTGCGGGACGGCCCGGCGCCTTCCGCAGGCGGCCGCGGAGGACGGTCTCGCCTCCCTGGCGCACGGTGAACCGGTGCCCGGCGAGGCGGCGGTCGCTGCCGACGATGGCCACCTTCGACTCTCCCAGTGCGCTCGGCCCGCCGACCCGGATCGCCGGCTTCGCGGCCGGCGCCGGCGCCGCCGCGGCCATCGTCGCCGGCAGGGAGGCGGCGATCGCGAGGGCGGTGAGCTTGCGCACGAACCAAAGGTACTCCGCCGCCGCCGGCTATCGGGTACAACCCGGTGAGATGGATAAGCGCAACCTACGTGTGGTCCTCGAGACGGATCGGCACCGGATCGTCGGCGAGATGACCCTCCCCAACGAGGGCTACCGCAGCCGCCTCTCCGACTACCTGAACCAGGGCGACCTCAAGTTCGTCGCCCTCACCAACGCGACGATCATCGAGCACCTCGTGTCGGGAGCCACCCAGGCGACCGAGCGCGAGTTCGTCACCGTCGGCACCGCCCACATCCTCCTCGCGTATCCCGACGACGAGGACACCCGGGACTCCCCGCCGATCTACGGGTAGGGGCTGGGTGCCGGGGCGGTTCGGCTCACGCCGGGCCCGGCGACAGGTGCGGGTTGGTTGGCGATGAGGGGCGGGGCGGGCGGTTCGGCGGCACGGTTTCGTTACCCAGCGACCGGATCAACGCCGCGTGGCAACGAAACCCGCGCCCTGGCACCGGTTTCGTAACCGCTGCCGGTGCGACCAACGCACGGGTAACGAAACCGGGGTTGATCGGACGGCAAAGCCGGAGGATCTCCCCGGGGTCGTCTACCTCGGCGGCATCCGGATCGCGCCGTCGAGGCGGATCGTCTCGCCGTTCAGCATCGGGTTCGCCGCGATCGCGGCGACCAGGTCGCCGAACTCGCTCGGGCGTCCGAGCCGGCTCGGGAAGGGGATCGACTCGCCGAGGGCCTGGCGGGCGGGCTCGGGGAGGGCGGCGAGCAGGGGCGTGTCGAAGAGGCCGGGAGCGATCGCCATGACCCGGATCCCGCGGCTCGCGAGGTCCCGGGCGGCGGGCAGCGTCATTCCGACGATGCCGGCCTTCGAGGCCGAATAGGCGATCTGCCCGATCTGGCCGTCGAAGGCGGCCACCGAGGCGGTCGAGACGAAGAGCCCGCGCTCGCCCTCCTCGTCGGGGTCGTTTGCGTTCATCTGCGTCGTCGACAGCCGCAACAGGTTGAACATGCCGACGAGGTTGACCTCGACGACGTTCTTGAACAGGTCGAGCGGATGCGGTCCCTGCTTGCCGGTCACCCGCTGGGCCCAGCCGATGCCCGCACAGCCGACGGCGATCCGGAGCCCGCGAGGAGCCTGCGAGGCGGCTGTGACCGCCGCCTCGACCGCGTCCGCGTCGGTGACGTTGACCTCGTGGAAGGAGGCCCGGTCGCCGAGTTCGGCGGCGAGGGCCTCTCCCTTCTCGCGGTTCAGATCCGCGATCGCGACGTGGGCGCCGGCGCCGTGAAGGCGCCGGACGGTGGCTTCGCCGAGGCCCGAGGCCCCGCCGCTGACGAGTGCGCCGGCTGAGTCGATCTGCATCGACTCAGCCTATGCGCTCCCGTGACCTAGACGCTTCGGCCTCGCAAGGCCGGCATCAGCAGAAGTACCAGTCCGATCAGGATCACGACGATCCCGAGGATGTAGTTGACGAGGATCGCGAGCGCGATCCCGATGACGATCAGAAGTACTGCCAGGGGCATGTTGTGCCTCTCCTATTCTTGGGTTCTCCCATTCCGCGGCGTCTTACCCCGATCCGGCGCTTTTTATGCACCACAACCGGGCCCCGCTGCGACCTGCCGTCAGAGGACGCTGTCCCAGTACTCCTTCTCGATCCGGCCGAGCTCGGTCGAGGGAGGCTCGCCGGCGAAGTACTCCCGCGCTATCCGCGCCCAGTCGGCGCCCGCACGGAGCTCGGCGAGCGTCACGAACACGAGGCCCTCCTGCCGGCGCATCAAGAGCGACGCGGGCGGCATCGTCTGCCGCTTCATGGCCTCGTAGTGAGGGCTGCGGGGCGAGCCGCCCATCTCGATCAGCTCGCGGGCGTACTCGGGGTCGAGCCGCAGGAACCCGGGCTCGAACAGCCAGCGAGCGCCCGTATGGACCTGATCGAGCAGCGCCTCGGGGTCGAACTGGTCGGGGTCGGGGAGGTAGCCGAGCTCCGACATGAGACCGTGGACGGCGTCGGCGTCGCGGTCGGCGATCGCCCGGCCGAGGGCGCGTTCACGCTCGAAGTGCTCGGCCGGGATCCTCCGCACCATCCCGAAGTCGAGGAAGCCGACCCGGCCGTCGGGCAGCAGCAGGTAGTTGCCCGGGTGCGGGTCGCCGAGGATCATCAGCGTCCGCTCGCGGTCGAAGAAGAAGCGGAACACGATCTCCCCGTAGCGGTCGCGGGTCGCCTCGTCCATCTCCTTCACCGTCTCGAAGCGCTCACCCTCGAGGTAGTCGGTCGTCAGCACCCGTCGGCCCGAGAGACGGGTCCGGACCTGCGGGACGACGGCGAAGGGGTGACCCTCGAACGCCCGCTCGAGCGCCCGGTGGTTCTGCGCCTCGAGCTCGTAGTCGAGCTCCTCGGAGATCCGCTCCCGGATCTCGCCGCCGACGGCCTTGACGTCGAGCCCCGGCGCCATCCGCTTGACGAGGCGGAGGATGAGGTGGAGGTTGCGGAGGTCGATCTCGACGGCCTCGGCGACGCCCGGGTACTGCACCTTGACCGCCACCGGGTCGCCCTCGTGGGTCACGGCGCGGTGGACCTGACCGATCGAGGCGGCGGCGAACGCCTCCTCCTCGAAGCTCGCGAACGCGCGGTCGACCGGCTTTCCCAGGTCGTCCTCGACGACCTTGCGGATGTCCTCGTAGCCGAACTTCGGCGCGTCGTCGCGCAGCTTCGCGAGGGCGGCGCGGAACTCCTCCTGGCCCTGCTCGGAGAGCCCCGGCATCTCGACCGTCGAGAGCACCTGGCCGATCTTCATCGCGGCACCCTTCATCTCCCCGAGCTGCTTCGCGATCTGGACCGCGACCGCCGCGACTCGATCGTCGGTCGCCTGCTGGGAGCGCTCCTCGCCGCGCGTCAGGTTGGCGAGCCGGGTGCCGGCCCAGCGGAGCCCCTGGCCGGCGACCATCCCGCCGACCCCGGCCGTACGCCCGATCCGGCCGGTGCGGATCCGCGGCGAGTCCTCGGTCTCCTCGCGGGACTCTTCGGCCTCAGCCAACCGGGAGCCTCCGCAGCCGTCCGGGCACGAGCGGCAGCACCGCCCGCTTGACGTACTCGGCGTAGGCGTTGACGGCCAGCTTGCGGACCGGGACCGGAGGCAGCGGCGAGAAGCCGTACTGCTCGCGGATCTGGGCCGGGAGCAGCGCCACCGTGACGAAGTTGACCGCCTCGACCACGGGCCGGAGCCGGATCGGGACCGGCGGGTCGAGGACGATGCTCCGCGCCTGGGTCCGGGCCCAGTCGCTGACGAACAGATCGCCGCTCGCATACATCCCCTCGCGGTAGCGATCGAGGGCGTCGAGGTCGGCCGGCATCTCGGCGTCCTCGAGCCCGAACAGGTTGCCGACCACGCGGAAGTCCGCCCAGTAGCGCTCCTTCTCGTCGCGATCGAGCGTGGCGACGAAGCGCTCGTAGACGACGAGCCCGGAGTCCACGAGCGTGAACAGCACCCACATCACCAGTGCCGGATCGTCGGCGGCATACGGGGTGCCCGCGGGGTACGGGCCCGCGTCGACCTGCAGCTCGCCCCGTGCCCGCCGGTGCATGGCGCGGACGCGCCGCGTCATCCGGTCGGCCTTCTCCCGCGACTCGAAACCGATCGCGGTCATCACCTCGGCGGTCCGGCGCAGCCGGGTGTAGGGGTCGTCGAGCTCGGTGGTGTGCGCGAGCAGACCCTCGACTGCGAGCGGGTGTGCCGCCTGCATCAAGAGCGCTCTCGGTCCCGCGATCATCAAGACCCGCTCCCCCTGGACTCGGCGCAGCATCGAATCCGATGCGAAATAGCCGTCCATTGCGCTCGTTTATAGCGGGTCGCGCTCACGGGCCATCGCGCCTCGACCCGCCCACGGCCCAATACCGACCGGGCTGGACGGATTTTGTTAGGGTGGCCGAACTTAGGGTCACCTAATACGGCGGGACCCGCCCACGAACCACCGACGACAGACCAGGGAGACACCTGACCCGATGAGAACTCTCAAGCCCTCCACCCGCATCGCCGCCGCGCTCTGCGCGCTCGCCGGCGCCTCGCTGATCGCCGCCGGGTGCGGCTCCGACGACTCCGGCGAGACGACCGCCGCATCCGGCGGCGACCTCCCCGCGGTCAAGGACTACCTGACTGCCCATGCCGACAGCCTCGCCGCGAACGTCGGCGCCCTCGCGGCCGACGCCGAGGACTACTACGCGCTCGCCGAGGCCGCCGACTTCGACTACGACGCGCTGATGAAGGAGAGCTGTGAGGAGGTGGGCGCCCTGCTCGCGAACTCGCGCGAGACCTTCGTGAAGGCCAACCCCGACTACGAGGAGATGGAGGGGATCGTCGCCGGCGTCCCCCGCCTCGCCCAGTACGACGTCGACATCGACGCCGGCGCCGACGGGAGTGACCCCGAGAATGCGGTGTCCTTCAGCCTCGAGCTGCCCGACGGCGAGACCATGGAGCAGCCGGGCAACCTCTTCTTCCTGACCGAGACGGCGCTGTTCGGGACCAACCCGGACCTGCTCGCCGACGTCAAGCAGGACGCCGACTGCGACGGCGAGGTCGAGTTCGGCCAGGGAGTCCCGGACGCGAACGTCTACGTCGCGACGCTGCGCGAGTTCAAGCAGCAGGCCGAGGCGCTGCAGGCCGATGCCGCGGCATTCGAGCCGACCCCCTCGGACGCGCTGACGGCGATCACGATCATGACCCCGACGATGAGCGAGTACTTCGAGGCGTGGAAGAACTCGGCGTTCATCGCCGGGTCGGATGCCGAGGAGCAGGGCTTCGTCGCCACGTCGCGGCTCTCCGACATCGCCGACATCCTCGAGGGGATCGCGTTCACCTACGACGAGGTCGAGCCGATGATCGCCGAGGAGGATCCGCAGCAGGCGAAGCAGACGGCGGCGCAGCTCGACGAGCTCCTCGCCTACGTCGAGGACCTCCGCGACCGTGAGGAGCAGGGCGAGAAGTTCACCGGGGAGGATGCCGACACGCTCGGCTCCGAGGCCCAGGCGCGGGCCGAGGAGATCGCGGGGCAGGTGACCCAGGCGGCACAGCGCCTCGGAATCGAGCTCCAGGACGCGTAGGCCGATGCGGGGCGGGCTCAACAGCAGGCCGGCGTGGGCCGCGGCGTTCCTCGTCGTGGCCCTCGCTCTGCTTGCGCCCGCCGCCCATGCCGCCGGCGGCAACCCCGGAAACGGCGAGCAGCCGTGGGCCGCAGCGGAGCAGATCCGGACGTCGCTCTTCGACGCTCGCAGCGAGCTCCTGCTCGGGGACGGGGCGGCGGAGCGCTCGGCAGCCCGCGCCCGGGAGGCGATCGCGGGGACGCTCGAACGCGACCTCTCGCGCTTCGCGCCGGCCGAGCTCCGCGATCTTCGCGGCGCGCTCGACGGCGCCGACCGGGCGATCGCCGCCACCGATCCGGTGGCCCTCGCGACCGCCTACGGGACGGCGGTCGCCGCGCTCCGCCGCGGCGCCTACGAGGTGACCCTCGCCCAGACCGAACGCGACGACCCCCGCAGCGCCCGTCAGTGGCTTCTGATCCGCGACTTCCGGCAGGCGACCCGGTTCACCCGGCCCGGCGTCGACGCGACCACGGCGCTCGACGCCCTCGAGGCCGGCGACCTCTCCCCCGCCGACGCCGCCACCCAGATCCGCAAGGACCTGCTCGACGCCTACCAGTCGCGGCTGGTCGAGTACCTCGACGAGGCGGCGACCGAGAGCGAGCGCGGCTACGAGCCCGCGGTCGCCGAGTCGCTGGCCGTCGCCGCCGGCTACTGGGGGATGCTCGCTCCCGAGTACCGGGAGCAGCGCGGCGCCGCCGAGCGCGAGCGCGCCGATGCCGTCTTCGCGGCCCTCCCCGGCTACGCGAGCACGCCGAAGCAGGTGCCGGCCGCGGTCGAGGATGCCGAAGGGCTGCTCAACCACTTCACGGCGGCGCCGTTCACGCCGGAGGAGCAGGCTCGCCGGGCGCAGCAGCTGATCCGCTTCGTCGACCTGATCCCGGTCGAGTACGACCACGGCGTCTCCGGCACCGAGGTGACGACCCCTTTCGAGATCACCGAGGGGATCGCCTTCGTCGACGCCGCCCAGTCCGCCCTCAACGACCTCTCACCGGAGCTCGAGAAGCTCGACCCCGAGGGCCTCGCCGACCTCGAGGCGGCGCTCGACGAGACCGCCGCCTACCTCGACGACGCCAACGAGGGCGGCACCGTGGTCCCGATCGAGACGATCGAGGACGTCCATGACCGCACCAGCTCGCTGATCGACCAGTCCTTCCCGGCCGAGTGGAAGGAGTCCAGCGACGAGGCCGACTACGACCTGATCCAGATCAGCCTCGACCAGATGGAGGCCGCGGTCTCGGCCGGGCAGCCGCAGACGGCCGAGCAGGCGCGGCTGACCGCCTATGCGTTCTTCGAGTTCGGCCCCGAGATCAAGCTGAAGGCATTCGACCCCGGGCTCACCACCGAGATCGAGGGATTGATGTGGTACGGCGCACGCGGCTTCGACGGCCTCGCGTCGCAGATCGCGAACGACGCCGGGGCACGCGAAATCCGCACGACCCGGCTCGAGCTCGACGAGGCGCTCGAGGACGCCCAGGCGAAGACGGGCGAAGGCGAGAGCGCGACGACCGTGATCACGAACTCGGCCCTGATCGTCTTCCGCGAAGGCCTCGAGGCGATCCTGATCATCGCCGCGATCACGGCGAGCATGATCGGCACCAAGCGCGAGCTGCGCCGGCCGATCCTCCGCGGCGCCCTGCTCGCGGTCCCGGCGAGCATCGCCCTCTTCTTCGTCGCGATCCTGATCCTCGATTCGCTCTCGCAGTACGGCGAGAAGCTGGAGGCGGTGGTCGGGATCGTGGCGATCTGCGTGCTCTTACTCGTCCTCAACTGGTTCTTCCACAAGGTCTATTGGACCGAGTGGATCAAGGGTCATCGCGAGCGCAGCAAGGAGCTCCTGGCCGAGGGGGTCGGCGCCGCCGGTGCCGCGGCGGGGACGATCACCGGTCTCTACCTGCTCGGGTTCACCAGCGTCTTCCGCGAGGGCTTCGAGACCGTCCTCTTCCTGCAGTCGCTCCAGCTGAGCTCGGGGACCGGGATCGTGCTCGGCGGCGTCACCCTCGGCCTGTTCGCGACGGCGGTCGTCGGGTACGCCACGTTCGCGCTCGAGCGCAAGCTGCCCTACAAGCGCCTGTTGATCGTCACCGGGGTGCTGATCGCGCTCGTGCTGATCGTTCTCGTCGGCAACACGGTCCGGACGCTTCAGGGTGTCGGGTGGCTGCCGATCACGCCGCTCGACGTCGAGTTCCCGCTCTGGATGGGCACCTGGCTCGGGATCTTCCCGACGGTCGAGAGCCTCGTCGCCCAGGCCGGCGCCTTCGCCTTCGTCATCGGCAGCTACTTCGCGGCCGAGTGGGTGCGCAAGCGCAACGTCCGCAAGGCCGCCGAGGAGTGGATGCGGCGTCAGGACGAGGAGCGAGCGGCGGCGGGCGAGCGGCCCGAGCCGGTTGCGGCGACATCCGCCGGCGGCGGTCCGCCCTCCTCGCCATATACCCAGTAGGGGTATATAATGGCCGGCATGGAATCTGAACACCCCGGCTACCTCGAGGACAAGGCGGATCTGACGAAGCGCCTGCGGCGGATCGCCGGCCAGGTCAACGGCGTCGAGCGCATGGTCGACGAGGAGCGTTACTGCATCGACATCCTCACCCAGATCTCGGCGATCCGCTCAGCCCTGGACCGGGTCGCGATCGCCGTCCTCGACGACCACGCCCGTCACTGCGTCGTCGCCGCGTCCGAGGGCAAGCGCGACGAGCGGACTACCGAGATGATGGACGCGGTCGCCCGCCTGCTCAAGAGCCGCTGACGCGGCCTCCGGATCAGCTCACCCTGCTGATCCGGAACGAGTAGCCGCCCTTCGCGTTCTTGAACTTCTGCTTCGGCTTGATCAGCTTCCAGCCCTTCGGCAGGACGTTTCCGGGCGCGCTCAGGAACTGCTTGAAGCTGTTCGAGGCGCTCTGACACGCCATCCGCTTGACGCGGATCTGGTAGTTGCCGGCGGGGATCGACAGGTTGTTGATCCGGTCGTTGTGGAGGACCCGGAAGGTGCCCGGGCACTTGCCGGTGGTCGAGCCGCCGCCACCGCCGCCACCCCCGCCGCCGCCACCACCGACGCGCTTGACGCGGAAGGCGATGTTCTGCTTCGAGTTCTTGAACTTCAGCCGCTTGGCGAACAGCTTCCAGCCGCTCGGGAGCGAGTTCTGGTTGGCGGCGAGGAACTGGCGGAAGTAGTCGCTCGCCTGCTGGCAGGCCATCCGCTTCGCGGTCATGTTGTACGTCCCGGCCGGGAACGAGACCCCGTCGATCTTGTCGTTGTTCAGGACGCGGAACGTCGGGCACTTCTGACCGGCACCGGCCGTTGCGCTCGAGGCGCCGAGCGCCGCCACCATCGCGACCGCGGCGAACACGACGGCACAGCGACCGCCAAGCCTCCTCATCGATCCTTCTCTCACGGGTTTCCTCTCTTCAGTTGCGGGGGTTTCGTTGCGGGGAACGACCGTCGAAACCTACCTGCCGCCCCGGCCACCGGCGCCGGTTCAGGCGGCCTCGGCGCCCTCGCCGTGCGGCATCACCGCATCCGCCGCCTCCTCCGGGGTGATGTCCGGATAGAGCAGGCGGATCAGGCTGAACGCCAGGATCCCCCCGACCACCTGAGCGACGACGAAGCCGGGTACGGACGCCGGCGCGATGCCGGCGAACGTATCCGAGAACATCCTGCCGAAGTCGATCGCCGGGTTCGCGAAGCTGGTCGAGCTCGTGAAGAAGTAGGCCGCGCCGATGTAGGCGCCGACCGCCGCCGGCGCCAGGCTGCTCCGCCCGGTCCGCGCGAGCGAGAAGATCACGACGATCAGGCCGAGCGTCGCGATCACCTCCGAGAACAGGTGCGCCGGAGTCGCGCGGTGCGTCTCCGAGATTGTGATCGCGTCGAGGTCGAACATCAGGTTGGCGACGACCGCCCCGAGCGCGCACCCGGCGACCTGGGCCGGCAGATAGGCGAGCGCATGCCGGCGCGAGATACCGCCGAACGCCGAGTCGACGAAGGTGACGACGGGGTTGAAGTGCCCGCCCGACACCGGGCCGAACATGAGGATGATCGTGAACAGGGCCGCCGCCGTCGCCACGGCGTTCTCGAGGAGCTGCAGCCCGGTGTCCCCGGGCGACAGGTTCGCCGCGGCGATCCCCGATCCGATCACCGCCGCCGTCAGGTAGGCCGAGCCGAGCAGCTCGGCGAGCAGGCGCCTCTGCAGCGGAGCGGTCATTCGATGCCGAGCGAGGCGAGCAGCGCTTCGACCCGCCGGCCGATCTCGTCGCGGATCTCGCGCACCTCCGCGAGCGGCCTCCCGGCCGGATCCGGAAGCTCCCAGTCCTCGTAGCGCTTGCCCGGGAAGACCGGGCAGGCGTCGCCGCACCCCATCGTGACGATTACGTCCGCCTCCGCGACCGAGTCCGTCTCGAGCAGCGCCGGCACCGCGTCGCCCATGTCGACGCCGACCTCGGCCATCGCATCCACCGCCGCGGGATTGACCGTCTCGGCCGGATCGGAGCCGGCCGAGCGCACGACCGCCCGATCGCCGGCGCGCCGGCGCGTCAGGCCCGCCGCCATCTGGCTGCGGCCCGCGTTGTGCACGCAGACGAAGAGGATCGTCGGGCGCTCGTCGCTCACGGGCGCCAGACTATTGCATTGACAGATGTGATTTCAATCGATATATGTAGATCGATGACTGTCGATCTGGAACTCGCGCCGAAGACCAAGCGGCCGGCCGGCGAGCCCTGCTGCGAGCCGGTCGTCTACCCCGACATCCAGCGGGCGCAGGCGGAGCGGATGGCGGAGGTCGCCAAGGCCCTCGGCGACCCGGTCCGGATGCAGCTGGTCGACGTCCTGCGCAAGCACGCGGGCAAGGTCTGCGTCTGCGAGCTCGTACCGCTCTTCGACCTCTCCCAGCCGACCGTCTCCCATCACCTGAAAAGGCTGCGCGACGCCGGCATCGTCGGCTCCGAGCGGCGCGGCCTCTGGGCCTACTACTACGTCGAGCCCGAAGCACTGGAGGAACTGAGCGCATGGCTGATCTGACCACCACTTGCTGCGGACCCGGACGCAGCGATGACGTACGCGAGACCGTTCGCAGCCGCTATGCGGCGGCGGCGAACGCAGTCGCCTCGGAAACGGCATCCGGCTGCTGCAGCACCGCCCCCCCGGCGAACATCACCGAGGAGCAGAAGCAGGTCTTCGGTGCCGCGCTCTACGGGACCGCCGACCGCGACGAGCTCCCCGACGCGGCGAAGCTCGTCTCGCTCGGATGCGGGAACCCGACCGCGGTCGCAGAGCTGCAGAAGGGTGAGACGGTTCTGGACCTCGGCTCAGGCGGCGGGATCGACGTGCTGCTCACCGCGCGCCGGGTCGGGCCGAGCGGCAGGGCCTACGGGCTCGACATGACCGACGAGATGCTCGAACTGGCCCGCGCGAACCAACGCGAGGCCGGTGTCGAGAACGCCGAATTCCTCAAGGGCGAGATCGAGTCGATCCCCCTCCCGGACGACTCGGTCGACGTGATCATCTCCAACTGTGTGATCAACCTCTCGGGCGACAAGTCCAGCGTCTTACGAGAGGCAGCCCGGGTCCTCCGTCCCGGCGGGCGCTTCGCGGTCAGCGACGTCGTCGCCGATCCGGGCATGAGCGAGGAAACCCGGCACGACATGGAGCAGTGGACGGGCTGCATCGCCGGCGCGCTGACCCGCGACGAGTTCGCGGCCGGCCTCGAGGCAGCCGGATTCGAGGACGTCGTGATCGAGGAGACCCACCGGGTCCACGAGCAGGCGTCGTCGGCGATCGTCAGGGCCTCGTTGCCGCGATGAGCGACATCCAGCTCAACGATCCGCAGACGCTCTACCGGCGCTGGGAGGACTCGCAGTGGAACCCCTTCTCGATCGACCTCGATCGCGACCGGGAGCAGTGGGAGGCGATGGCCGAGGAGGACCGGGCGCTGATCTACTGGGCACTGTCGTCGCTGATGGTGGCCGAGGAGCGGATCACGACGAAGTTCTCGGGGCTCGTCGGCGCCCACTGCTCCGAGGAGGAGGCGACCTTCCTGTCGACCCAGCAGGTCGACGAAGCTCGCCACATGCAGTTCTACGCCCGCTTCCGCGACGAGGTCATCGCGTCGCCCGAGGTGATCGCCGCCCACGTCGCCCGAGCGCGCGAGCAGGTCTCCGACGCCTTCCGCCACATATTCGACGACGAGCTCGTGGCCGCTCACGAGAAGCTCCTGGCGGCGCCGGGCGACCTCGCCACCAAGGTCCGCTTCGTGACGATCTACCACCTGATCCTCGAGAGCACGCTCGGGTTGACCTCGTTCCGGTTCATCACCGGCTACCTCGAGGAACAGGAGCTGCTCACCGGGTTCGTGGACGGCTACTCGAAGATCCACCACGATGAGACCCGTCACATCGGTTACGGGGTCTGGTTCCTCCGCGAGACGGTGCGCGAGCACCCCGAGCAGGCCGACACCGTCCGTCAGACCCTGCGCGACCTCCTGCCCTCGGTCGCCGAGGCCCTCGGCGGCGCCGGCGACGAGGGGCCCGACCTCGAGCGCCTCGGCGTCGGCACCGACGAGGTCAGGCAGTTCGCGCTCGACGGGCTGACCCGCCGGCTCGGGATCATCGGCGTCCCGATCGAAACGCTCTAGCCCTTCTTCTTCGCCGTCTTCCGAGTCGAGCCGCTGCGGCCGGCCGGGCGCTTTCGCGAACCGCCTGATCGCGACCGGCCTCCGCGGGATCCGTTCCGCTCCGCGGCCGGGATCTCCGCCTTGGCGACTGCCTTCGTCAGGACCGGGATCTGCTTCTCGAGGAACGAGGCCATGCGCTCCTCGTCGCGACGGATCGACTTCGCGAGCTTGGCGGTGTCGGTGTCGCCGACCTCGGTCGCGAGGATCTCGATCGCGAGGTAGGTCGCGATCTCCTCGTGCTCCTCGGAGTACTCGGTCTTCGCGTTCTTGAGCTGAAGCTCCTCCTCGCCGGTCCCGCGAACGGTGTGAAGCGGGCCCTTGGCGGCGGCGACGCCGCGGCTTGCGAGCCCGCCCGCCTTCGCGAGGATGCTGACGTCGCCGCCCAGCTGCTTGAGCCGTCGCTCGGTCTGCTTGGCGTGCTGCTTGGTCTCCTTCAGGTGTTCGCGGAGCCGTTTCTTGTAGGCCGGGCGCGTCGCGATCTCGATGTGCGCGGCGAGCGCCGTCTCGAGCTCCTTCTCCTTGCCGTTGGCCTCGGTCAGGTACTGGACGAGCTTCGCCTGGGATGCGGTCTGGTCGGACATCGGTTGATTCCTCTCTCGTTGCTTGCCCGTGGCGTACCCGTAGTCCTCCCGCCTAACCGGGCGTCCGCTCCCCGTCTACGCTGGTCTGCCGCCGTGCGCCGCGCGTTTCCCTACATCGCGACCCTCCTGGTCGTCGGCATCCTCGCCGCCGTCTTCGTCCTCCGTCCGACTCCCTTCATCGGCGTCACCGCGGGGTCGATGTCGTCTTCGCTCGGCGACAAGCTGACCACGGCAGCCGCGATCGACTGCACCGAGGAAGGCGATGACGCCTGGAGCTGCTCGGCGAGCGGCGACGCGCCGGCGCAGGACCGCGACTACGACGTCACCGTCAACGGGTTCGGCTGCTGGACGGCCACCCCGGCCGGAGGCGAAGCCGAGGTCGGGACCCCGGCGACGCTGACCGGCTGCATCACGGTCTTCGACCACTGATGCCCGGGCGGCTCGGTCCGCTCACATGTTCGAGAGGCCGGCGGCCACGGCGAAGCCGAGGACACTGACCAGCCCGGCGACGCGCCCGGCTTTCTTCGCCGCCTCGGGGATCATCGAGTCGATCAGCATCACGAGCAGCGCGCCGGCCGCGAAGCCGTCGAGCGCCGCGGTGAACGAGGGCCCGGTGACGTCGGCGAGCGCGTAGCCGGCGACGGTCGCGACCGTGACGGCGACCGCGACCACGAGCCATAACCCGAGGATCGCGCGGCGGCTGTGGTGGCCCGACTCGTGCATCTCACTCGCGGAGCCGATCGCCTCCGGCAGGTTGGAGATGAAGATCGCCAGGAGCAGCGGGGCGCTGACTCCGGCGCCTCCGGCCAGGCCGATCCCGAGGACGAGCTGCTCCGGGATCCCGTCGAGCGTCGCACCGAGTGCCAGGGCGTTGCCGCCCTCCCCGGGCGCGGCGCCGGCCCGCGACGGCGCGCGGTGGCCCTGGCGGTCGCCGCCGCGGTCGAGCCGCCTGCTCGCCGAGTAGTAGCTCAGCGCCCCGACCGCAAGCCCGGCCCCGACGCCGCCGGCACCACCGACCGCGATGCCCTCCTCGGCCAGTTCGAAGCTGACTGCACTGATCAGCGCGCCGGCGCCGAAGGCGAGAACCACGCCCACCTGGCGAGCGGGCCAGCGCCGGTGGAGCCCAAGCAGGGCTCCGATCACCAGCGAGGAGGCGGCGATCGCGCCCCAACCGGCCGCGCCCGCCATCAGCAGACCCCTTCCATGCCGCCAACCTACCCGGCCGGGGATACGCTGCGGCGGTGGGCACCGAGATCGAGCGCAAGTTCGTCCTCCCCGCCGCCCCGGAGTGGCTGGACGAGGTCCGATCGGAGCCGATCGAACAGGGCTACCTGGCCACCGGACCCGACGCCGAGGTCCGGATCCGCTCGATCGGCGGCCGCGCGAAGCTGACCGTCAAGACCGGCAGCGGCCTCGAGCGCGGCGAAACCGAGATCGACCTCGGGCCCGAGCAGTTGGAGGCCCTCTGGCCGCTGACCTCCGGCCGTCGTATCGAGAAGGTCCGCCACTACGCGGAGCACGACGGCTCGACGATCGAGATCGACGTCTACGGCGGCGCCCACCGCGGGCTGGTCGTCGCCGAGATCGAGTTCCCGTCGGTCGCGGCGGGCGAGGCCTTCTCCCCTCCCCCCTGGCTCGGCGAGGAGGTCACCGGCGACGAGCGCTGGGCGAATCGAAGCCTGGCGTCGACGCAGCTGGTTCCCGGCCCGCCGCAGACCTAGTGCTGAATACCTAGCGGGACCGGCATCCGCCCCCGATGAATGGCAGTCGCGCCGCCGTAATGCTGCCTTCATGTTCGCGATTCATCTGTCGTCTAGACGCCTGCTCGGCCCCTTGGCCGGCGCCGTCCTCCTGCTCGCGCTCGTCGCGACGGCGGACGCGAAGATCGTCCCCCAGGTCGGAATCGGAGGAGCCAAGATCGGAAAGACGCAGAAGCAGGTCCGGTCGAAGCTCGGCAAGCCGGACCGAAAGCAGGTTCTGACCAGCCCGATCGGGGGCTTCGACTTCGTCCAGCTCAAGTACGGCCGGACGAAGGTGAGCTTCGACGGGACCCAGAAGCGCTCGAAGGTCATGGCCATCTTCACTAAGGACGAGTCAGAGCGGACCGAGTCCGGGGTCGGCGTCGGCTCGACCAAGAAGCAGGTCAAGAAGGGCGTCGCGGGGGCGAAATGCAAGAAGGAGTTCGGCGTGGCCCACTGCTGGGTCGGCGCCTTCAAGCCGGGACGCACCGTCACCGACTTCCGCCTCCACCGCAAGCACGGCAAGCTGCGGGTCGCCTCCGTCGGCGTCGGTCTGGTCCTCGACTGAGCCGATGAACCCCGCCATCCCGAAAACGCAATCGGTCCGGATCGCCACGGCGGCCGTTCTCCTGCTCGCGGTCGCCGCCGCGACGCTGCTCGCAGCGCCGGTCGGCAGCGAGGCAGCCGCGAAGAAGCGCTCCTGCAAGGACGTCGTGGTCCAGTTCGAGCCTGAGGGCAGCGGCGGAGCGACGGAGATCAAGGTCAAGCACATCAAGTGCAAGCCGGCCCGGAAGATCCTCCGGAAGTGCATCGGCGGCACGCTCGAGAATGGATGGAGCGGGACCTACGCCAACGACCGGTTCCATCTCCGCCATAAGAAGCAGCGGATCAACTACCTGCCCGTCGGCGGCGGCGGCTGCATCCCGGTCCGCGCGGCCTGAAGCCAAGGGCAGGCATCGACAACGTCCAAGTCCACGAGGCAGTCAGTCGATGAGCCCGAGCCGGTCGAGGACCGTGCTCGGGGTGAAGTAGTGGGAGGCGACGCGGATCAGGCCCCGGTCGACGGTGTAGATGCCGCTGAACGGGGCGATCCCGCCGACGGCGGCGAGGCTGACCGAGCCGGAGACGAGGATGCGACCGTCGTCCATCATCCTGAACTCGTCGGCGTCGATCCGGTGGACGTGGTTGCCGCCGGTCACCGCCGCGAACCAGACGCGGATCCCGGCGTGGCCCTCGTAGGCGTGGTCGATGCCGGGAAAGCGGAGGGGCCGGAACTCGATCGCGGGGTGGAAACGGACGAGCATCCCGTCCAGGTCGCGGTGATTGAAGGCTTCGAACCAGCCCTCGATCGTGTCCTCGCTCGAATGCGCGTCGGCGGACGCCGAACTCGCAGCCACTCCCCCTCCTTCCCCTTGTCCGACTGTGGCGATTCTACTCCGGAAATACCGCCGAAATCCAATGTTCTCGCCACGTAGCAGGCATCAACCGGCGGGCTCAACGATCTCCTGGATCGCCCACCGGTTCCCGTCGGGGTCGGCGAAGAAGACGAAGCGGCCCCAGGGGAACTCGCTGACCTCGCTCGCCTCGATCCCGCGGTCGAGCAGTTCGCGACGCGCCTCGTCGGCGCTGTCGACGACGACCTGCAGCCCCTGGACCGACCCCGGCTCGGCCTCGGTGATTCCCTTGCCGAGGGCAATCGAGCAGGCCGACCCCGGCGGCGTCAGCTGGACGAACCTGATCTCGTCGCTGACGGGGACGTCGTGGTCGGCGTTGAAGCCGACGCGCTCGTAGAACTCCTTGGCGCGGTCGACGTCGGTGACGGGCACGGCGACCAGCTCCAGCTTCATGTCCATTCGGTCCTCCTCGGGTCGGAATCTCGGTGAGCGGGCAACGCTACGAGCAATTGAGGTCAGGTTCGGTCCTAGGAAGGAGCCGGGCACCGCGGCCCGGGGCGCCGCGTCAGCGGAAGAGCAGCCGCGCCGTCAGCGACTTCTTCGATTTCGACTGAGCGATCTTGCCCCAGATCGCGACGTCGCACTTCGGCCCGTGCTTCGGCGGCATCGGGATGTTGAAGTGGACCGGCGTCGTCGAGGAGTTCCCCGTCGAGCGCATCACGTCCGGCGAGGAGTAGTCCCGCGAGCAGGTGTTGGTGTAGGCCCATTCGACCTGCTGATGACCGTTCCCCGACGTGATCACCCCGTCGAGCTCGCGGGCGCGATGGACGGTGCCGAGGGCGACCACGTTCGGCTTCTCACGGTGGGATGAATCCTTGTCGAGGAGCCCCATCCCACCCTTGCCGTCGGCCTCCCGGACCGTCTTGAAGCCGGCGATCCTGGAGAACTTGTCCGGGAAGGGGTATCCGTCGGAGCTGATGTAGGGCGCGGACCCGGACTGACCGCCGGGCTTCCCGCCGCCCTTGTCGCGAGCGGTGACGATACCGGCCGGGACGCGGCCGCCGCCCTCGCGGGGGCGCTCGCAGGAAACGAGCTTCTCGCTCTTGCGGCCCCAGTTGCAGGTATCGAAGCCGGCGTCGCCCCAGAAGTCGTCGCGGCCCTCGCCGCCGGTCAGCTCGTCGTCGCCGTCGCCGCCGCGCATGTCGTCGCGGTTGTTCTCGCCGGCGAGCGTGTCGCTGCCGCCGTCACCGTTGAGGTCGTCGTTCGAGCCGCCGCCGCGGAGGACGTCGTCGCCGCCCCGGCCGAAGATCTTGTCGTCGCCGATGTTGCCCTGCATGCGGTCGGCGAGATCGGTGCCGTACATGCGGTCGTCGTCGTAGCCCCCGTTCATGTAGTCGGCACTCTCGTTCTCGCCCGGTGCCAGGCGGACGAAGAGCTTGTCGTTCAGCGTGCCGCCGAAGATCTGATCGCCGCCGCCGCCGACCACCACGTCCTTGCCGTAGTCGCCGTCGGCGAAGTCGAGACCGTCGCCCCAGGTGCTGACGCGATCGTTCTCGGCGCCGCCGAGCACGTAGTCGTCGCCGGGACCGCCGTCGACATCGTCGCGCGCCTCCTCGCCGTAGACGGCGTCGTTGCCGGACCCGCCGAACACCTTGTCGTGGCCGGTGCCGCCGCAGACGATGTCGTCGCCGCCGAGCCCGTAGACGCGGTCGTTGCCGTTGCCGCCCTGCAGGATGTCGTCGTTGGGCGTGCCGTAGAGAGCGTCGTTGCCGTCGCTGGCGCTGAACTTGACGCCCTTGCCGTGAAGGTGGATCGTCCGCCCCTTCTTGTCGCTCTCGCGATCGAACTTGCGACAGATCAGCATGTCCGCGGCCTCTGAGGACGGCGGGATCAGCAGCGTCGCGAGCATCGCGAACGCGACCGACAGGAAGGCGAGGCCGATGGCGCCGGAACGCGGCATCGGACGGGCATGTCGGAGGGAAGCACTCACTGCGTGGCAGATCGACAGAAGCCGTCCGCGGCTTGAACCCCGCTGGACGGATGCCGCAGATTGCCGGTCGGAGCGGCGGAACCCACGGACCCGGTGGTCCTCTGGCGTGTCACTCGCACGCTCGATTCCGCTAGGCTGGCACAGACGGATTAGGTTTGCCTAATTAGGCCCGCCTAAGCGAGCTTCCCCGACCCAGAGAATCGTTTGCTCCCCACGTTCGTAATCGGCCTGCGCGAGGGCGTCGAAGCGGCGCTCATCGTCGGCATCATCGCCGCCTTCATCAAGAAGGAGGGCGACGGCTCGCAGCTCCGTCACGTCTGGGCGGGCGTCGGGATCGCGGCAGCGATCTGCCTCGGGATCGGGATCGGCCTCGATCTCCTCAACCAGGAGCTGCCGCAGCGGCAGCAGGAGATGCTCGAGACGGTCATCGGCCTCGCCGCCGTCGGCATCGTCACCTTCATGATCTTCTGGATGCGCAGGCACGCCCGGATGATCAAGTCCGAGCTGCACGCGAGCGCGACGGCGGCCCTGAACTCGGGCTCCGCCTGGGCGCTGATCGGCATGGCGTTCTTCGCGGTCCTCCGCGAGGGAATCGAGACGGCGGTCTTCCTGCTCGCCGTCTTCCAGGGCGCCTCGGACCCGACGAGCGCCGGCATCGGAGCCGCCCTCGGCATCGGAGTCGCGCTCGTCATCGGCTACGGGATCTACCGGGGCGGCGTCCGCCTCAACCTCGCGCGGTTCTTCAAGCTGACGTCGGTCGTCCTCGTCTTCGTCGCCGCGGGCCTGCTCGCGGGTGCCGCCCACACCGCCTGGGAGGCGGGTTGGATAACCAGCTTCCAGGCGCAGGCCGTCGACCTCTCCTGGCTGGTGGTCCCCGGCACCTGGACCTCTTCGCTTCTGACCGGGATGCTCGGTCTGCAGTCGGTCATGACCCAGGCCGAGGTCTTCGTCTACGTCGCCTATCTGATCCCGATGCTCGCCTACGTTCTCTGGCCCCAGGCCTGGAGCGTCGGCGCCATCCGCCGCCGAGCGGTGTCCCGCGGAGCGGCCAACGCCCCCGGCGCCGCCGACGCCTGAGCCCTTCCCTACGACCGGAGATACCGATGCCCCACACGCCCGACCGCCTGCTCGTCCTCGTCGCCGTCGCCGTACTCGGCGTCCTGTCGCTCGGCCTGATCGCCTGCGGCTCTTCGTCGGACTCGACCGAATCGGACGCCGACGCCCAGCAGGTCGCGGTGACGATCACCGACGACGGGTGCGACCCGACCGATCTGAAGGCGACCGCCGGAGCGGTCACGTTCGTCGTCACCAACGACGACAGCTCGGTCAACAACGAGTTCGAGGTCCTCGACGGCGACGCGATCCTCGGCGAGGAGGAGAACGTAACCGAGGGCCTGAGCGCCGAGGTCTCGGTCGATCTCGATCCCGGCACCTACGACATCGTCTGCGGCAACCCCGGCGACCGGGAGCCGACCGGCGAGCTCACGGTCAGCGGCTGACCCCGGCGCGGCGCGGTCGCCGCGACACGGGAGCCGCCCGGCCGGCGCTCAGTAGATGCCGTCGACGCCGGCAACGCGATCGTCGCGGACGATCACGTTGACGCGATCGAGGCTGAAGTCCTCGGTGATCACCTGGTCGACGCCGTCGATCCGGACGACGCGGAGCGTGCACCCGCGCCGCTCTGCGAATGCCGCGGCGTCCGGCACGGTCATTCCGCGGATCTCACCGGCCCGGACGGGTACGCCGAACACGCCCGGGCATCGCAGCGGCTGACGCCGCGAGCTCTTCAGCGACACCAGGTGGCTGATGTCGCCGCCGCCCTCGAGGCCGGTCTGGACGATCAGGGCGTTCGCGCGGTGAAGTTGCTTCGGCATCGTCGCCCGCCAGGAGTCGCCGGATCGCCGGAGCTCGACCCTGCCCACGCCCTCCACCCTCTCGCCCTCGTCGAAGCGAAGCAGAGCTCCACTCGCCGCCCTGACGTCGTCGCGCAGCTTCGGCTGGTCGCGGAACACGAAGCTCACCACGGTCCGCGGTGCGACCGAGAGCCGGTGCCGGCGTCCGGGCCTGGCCAGGATCTTGTCCGCGCAGAGACCGGCGTCGCCCTGCTCGGCGGTCACGCAGTAGGAGCCGACCGCCGACGCAACGGTGAGCCCCTCGGCGGTGACCCGGGCGGGCAGCGGCGAGGGGAACGCATCGGCGGCGGCCACGCCCACGACGAGCGTCGCGGCGAGCGCGAGCCCCAGCGCTGTCGGCATCCGCCGTCTCACGTCGCGAACCATGCTCTCACCTACTACGCGCCCGCGGCCGATCGGTCACGAAGGTGCCCGGTATCCAGCCCGCTTTTCGCTGCCACCCTCGGAGCGTGAGAATGGCCGGGTGGGCCCATCCGCGCCGAAACCTCCCGACCCGGTCGTCGCGCCGCCGGAGATCGACTCCGACCCGACGCTGAGGGTCGTCGAGGAGGGCCTCCCCGCCGCGGCGCCGGACCATTCGTGGTGGCGCCGGCACTCGAAGGGCGTGAGCGTCGCCTTCGCGATCCTCGTCTTCGCAGCCCTGGTGGTCGGGCTCTACAGCAAGCGCGACGCCTTCATCGACTCGATCGGCGCCGCATCGCTCGGCGTCCTGGCCGGCGCGACGCTGATGCAGGTGCTGTGGCTGATCGCACGCAGCGAGGCCTGGTACGTCTGCGTCGACGCGGCCGGAGCCGACTGCGGCCGCCGGCCCCTCTACCGCGCCGCGGCCGTCGGTTACCTCGGCAACCTGCTCAACCCGAGCTTCGGCCTCGCCGTCCGGATCGCGGAGCTCCGCCGGACCGTCCCCGAGACCTCCCCGACCGCGGGCGTCCTCGTCGCCGCGGAGATGCCGATCGTCGTCGTCGAGATCGCCTTGGCCGGGCTCTGCTCGTTCACGCTCGTCGGGCCGCTCGGCATCCCGTGGTGGGTGCCCGTGATCGCCCTCGTCGTGGGCGTCGGGGTCGTCGCCGGGCTGAGCGGAATCGCCAACCGCAAGCGCCACGGCCTCTGGCGGGGCATCGCCGTCCTCCGCGGCCTCCGGCACCGGAACACGATCATCGGGCTGACCGTCCTCGCCGTCTCCGCACAGGTCTTCCGCAACTGGCTCGTCCTCCGCGGGATCGGCGTCGACGTCTCGGTCTGGGACTCGATGGCGCTGCTGATCGCCGCCGCCGCCCTCGGGCTGTTGCCCGTCGGCCCGAGCCTCGGCGTGGTCACGACGGTGCTGATCCTCGGCTCGAAGGGCGTCGCCCAGACGGCCGCCGCCGGCGCCCTGCTGACGGCGACCGGCGCGGTCGGCGCGCTGATGTTCGCCTCCTGGGCGCTGCTCGACCGCTTCCGGACCCGGGGTCAGTCCTCGCCGCGACCGGAGGACTCGCGGTTGCGCTCGTAACGCCGTTCGAGCGGGAACGGCGGCAGCCACGACTCGCGGCGGACGGTCCAGCACTCGTAGGTCGGCCGGAGCTGATCGGGAGCGTCCAGCGATCCGAGGTTCACCTCGATCTCGTCCTCGCTGCGCGCGAAGACGGACGATCCGCAGCGGGGGCAGAACGACCGCCCCTCGAAGTCGCGGGTCTCGCCCTCGACGGCGACCGCTTCCTCGGGGAAGATCGCGGCGGCGAAGAAGAGGGCTCCGTGGTGCTTGCGGCAGTCGAGGCAGTGGCAGATCCCGACGCGGTACGGATCGCCGGACGCGACGAAGCGGACCTCGCCGCAGAGACAACCTCCGGTGAATCGTTCCATGCTGCGCCTCCCCAGGATTGACGAACGGATACGGAAGCGGTCCTGATGGGCCACCATTCGGACCCGAAAGTTCGAGAGGGAATCAACCGCCTGTGCCACGAAGTGGCTCGGATGGCCGATTGAGTTGACTTTCCCAACTGCTCACTCGCAGAGAGCTCAAGCAGCCTTGTCTAACTCCTCGAGATCACCGCGTTCGACAGCCTCTTGACGCTCCGTCTCAAGTGGCTCGAACGGCTGTCCACCCGTCTGCAAGTACAGAACGTATCCCGCCATCCTGCTCGCCGCCACATCCTCGGGAGTCCGATTGATTACGCGGTACGGCGCTTCATCAACCCAATCCGCTCGGTCTAGTTGGCCATGTGTCTCGGCCTCTCCACCACTAGCGCCACCTTCCTTCACCATAAACAACTCCTTATCCAGCTCAATATGAACTACTCCATGGCATTCGTCAAATGGTTTTCCACAGCCCCCTTCGCATTCGAGAGGCATTCCGCGAGGAACTGCGCGGCGGGCGTAGCGTGGGTCTCCTTAAGCCTGACTTCTGCGCCGGGAGGAAGCTCAAGGGTTATGCAGCCCATCGCGCGATACCCGTCACGTAGAACCAACGCAGCAACCTGTCCGTACGAGTCCGCAAGCATCCTCGCGTGCTTCCTCTGAAGCCCATGCTTGATCGCAGGGCTCGCCGCCTCCCATCCGTCATCGTTAGCTATGGCCTCTTGGTATTCGGTGCTGTCGAGCGCAAGCAGGTGAATCTTGTTGGCCTCATTCTCGGACATGCAGTGCCCAATAAGGCCAGCACCCTGCCGAAAGTAAACGCCCGATGGATTTTGGTGGGCGAATCGAAACACCGCCAGTTTCACCATATGGGGGGATTTGAACTTCGCAAGGACAACCTGTCCCCTGCGGCGAACACGTTTCGGTGCGTTATATGAAGTCAGGCGCTGAAACCACGGCGGCAGTATCCACACATGAAAGCTGAGTTTGGTTACATCCTCAGGGTAGTTCCCAGATCGGCTGATCTGGACGAGTTCGTGCTGGAGGCTTCGCTTTACCTTGCGCGCTGTGATGTCGGGTAGATCGCCCCAATGCGCTGTAATGAGCGAGGCGAGCGCATAAGTCCCAGGGACTGCGACGATCAGGACACAGAGAACCCGAAGCGTGCTGGACTCTTCGGCTGTTGTGGTGCCGAGATAGATCGCAGAAGCGAAGTACAGAATCCCGGCAAGAGCAAGCAGAGCTCGGCTGGTCCATCCTGAGATCATCCATCG
>JADFCZ010000004.1 GCA_018263295.1 Conexibacter sp. | reverse complement strand
GCGCGCCGAAGAGGAGGATGCCCGCGAACTGCAGGGCGGTGGCCAGGCCGACGGCGAAGCCGGAGCCGGTCAGGGCGAGGACGAGCCAGAGCTCGGCCACGATCTGCATCCAGTTGCCGGCCAGCGAGACGACCTGCCCGCCGAAGTAGAGGCGGTAGTTGCGGATCTCGAGGGATGCGAAGGAGCGACGTACGGCGGCGGTCAAGTGCGGTCCTCCTCGAGCACCTGCTCGAGGATCTCCGCAGCGCGCGCCAGCGTGGCGACGTCGTCATCGGGAAGCGCCCGCATCTTCCGGGCGAGGTATGCCGTCTTGCGCTTGCGCAGACGGGTCAAGGCCTTTCTGCCGTCCCCTGTGATCTGGACGATCGAACAGCGGCCGTCCGTCGGGTCGGTCGTCCGGGACACGAGTCCCGTCTCCGTGAGCCGCCCGAGGATGCGGGTGGCGGTGGGGCGCTGGATCCCTTCGATCCGCGCCAGCTCGGACGGGGTCAGCGGCCCGGAGCGCTCGATGGTCGCCAGCGCCGCAATCGACGCCGGCCCCAACTCGGTATTCGCCTCCTGACGCAGCCGCCGCGCCATCCGGTTCACCGCGAGCCGCAGCCGTGCCGCCTGCTCGGTCAAGTCCTGCGTGGATGTCGTCTCGGTGCCTGTCATTGATTAGTAGTGCTAATTATCTTAGCTAACTATCGGAGAAGGGTCAAGTGGGTGGGGCGCCCGTCGCTCAGGCGGGGTGGAACGAGCGATGGGCAATCGCCTCGTACTCGGTCGTCGTCTGGTCGGTCTCGCCTGCTTCCTGCTTTCCTTGGCAGCGAGCGGCCTGCTCGGTCTGCCATCCGAGGGTCAGATGCCCGAGATCGCTCTCGGCTGGCCGCTCTTGCTCCACATCGAGCGAGCTGTGGCCGCGATGGGTCTCGTCGGCTTTGCGTTGTTGATCATCTGGCGCGCCGGTCGCGGTGAATTCCCGATCCGGTTCGGTCAGATCGAGTACGAGGCAAGAGTCGCCGGCGAAGTGGAGGACGCTTTGGGCGGTCATGAGCGGCGCATCACCCACGTTGAGCAGATCCTCGGCCTGGGTCCCGATGGAATTGATCCCCACGGCAACGGCAGCTACCCTCATGGCAGTGAGTGATTCCCAGCCAGTGGATGACGACGACGCTCGGTACGAGATGACCGAAGAGGAGCGTCGCGAGTTCATTCGGCGATGGCGACGAGAGCTTCCCGAGGTGCGGCGGCAGTCCCGAGAGGCCATCGAGAACCTCGGGCGCATCGCCCGCGGCGAGCCGCCGCTGAAGCGGGGAGCGAGGCGGGCTAGCCGCTGACGTGGGGTCCGGGGTTACGTCGCGGCGCCTGCTCCCGAGCAGCGCCCGGTCGCCCGGCTGGATGAGCGGCAGGCTACCTCCAGGCCGGCGGCCGACTACCTGGCCGCAGGGCGGAAGGTAGGCCCAGGCCCGGACGCCACGAGGTTGGCCGGCGCTGTGGTGATTCAGTCCCGTATGCGTGCACAGGACTCCTCAGCGACCCTCAGCTCGAGCGTTTGAGCACGGCAGCCAGCGCGTCGCGCTCGATGCCGCTGCCGTAGTTAGGCCAGAGGCGCTCGCCGCCGAGCTCGACGGCGCCACCTTCGTACTCGGGCAACTCGGCCACGGGCACGCTCGCAGCGGGTTTCTCGAACTCGACCTTCTGGGAACGCGGCATCACGAAGACGTGAACGGCCCGGTTCGTCCTCGCCAGCAGCCGCCGCGGCGTTCGCAGCATCACGACGATGCCCGCGACGACGAGCAGCGCACCCGCGAGTCCGACCCATTTCGGGGTCGAGCCGGCGAAGAGGCTGACGAGGAGCACGCCGATCCCGATCACCATCGGAACCACCTGGATCGCCGGGGCCATGCCGACTTGGCAGACGGCCAACGAGTCGATCCGTTCGCCGCTCGGGATCTGCTTCTCGAGCCGCTCACCGAGGCCCTGTTTGTAGGCGCGCTCGCGCTCCTCCAGCACGCGGCGCAGGTTAAGGGCTGGACGAATGTGGGATCGATCACGCCGAATTTCCGTTGATTCTCGATTGCAGATTGCCGCAAATAGCGGGCTTTCGGGAGCGTGCCGGTGCAAAGTCCGCGACGCGTCACGCATCTTTTCGGCAGGGACTCACGACAAGGGGGGATCGCGCACATGGATGTGCCGGGAATGGGAAGGGACATGGACGTCCGAGTAACGCCGGCTCCGCAGCAAGGCGACGCGAAATCGGCCAAGGGGGGCGAGTCCGGACGCGACGGGCTTATCGAGAGCGAGCCAAACGGCTCATCTGCGATGACGCCCCCTCTCGGACCCGACAAGCCCCGCCATGACTCCCACGAGGGAGAGAGCTGGACCGACCGCTGCGGCCGGCTCTTCGCCGAGATGCGCCGGCCGGCCCGCGCGATGGTGGCCCGTGCCTATGGCCGGTCGCTTTCCGACGAGGAGATCGACGACGTCTACTCGGCCGCCTGGGCGGCAACCCTCTCGGCACTCCGCGACCGCGGGTCCCGGATGGAGGAAGGTGAGTTGCGCGCCTACATCCTCACCGCGGTCGCCAGCCACGCGAGCAAGGAAATGCGCCGCCGATCCCGGAAACCGGTGCATCCGCTGGAGGCAGAGCGAGAGCAGGTAGTCAGCGACGGGCACTCGCCCCTCCCTGAGGAGATTGTGATGGGCAGCGAGACGCGTGAGGTGGCTCGCGACCTGCTCACCAGCCTGCCTGTGCGTCGCCGTGCGGTGATGCTGCTCCGGTACGGGTGGGGCCTGAGCCCCGGTGAGGTATGCGCTCTGGTGCCGGGACTGTCGCCGCGCGCTTACCGCAAGGAGATCACTCGCGGCGTTGAGGAGCTGATCGAAGGCCTGAGAAAGGTCGACTCCGGCGAGTGGTGTGCGGAGCGCGAGCATCTGATCCGCGATCTGATCGCCGGGACGGCGGGGGAGTCCGAACGCCGCCAAGCGCTGAGTCACCTCGAGCATTGTCGCGCCTGCTCCGACTTCGCGAAGCAAATCTCGCGGCACCTCCATGAGGCTGGCAGCCTGATCGCATTCACCGGGGTGGCGGGTTGCATCGGCGGTACCGGGCTCACCGTCGCGCAGCGGATCGGTGAAGCCTTCACGGGACTTCGCTCCACCGCCGGTGCCGCCTTCGAGCGCGCGGAGACGGCCGTGAGCTCACTGGCCATATCGGGAGGCGCGAAGGGTTCGGGTGCCGCGGGCGCCGGCATCGTCGCCAAGCTCGCCGGGGCCGGCGGGGCGGCCAAGGCCGCGATGGCGTGCGTCGGCGCGGGCGCGGCGGCAACCGCTTGCGTTGCAGCCGGCGTGGTACCCGGGGTGGCGCTTCCCGACCTGAACCCGAAAGAGGTGACCCGGCCCGCCGCGGTCGCGATCAAGCGCGGCGGCAACGACGGTCGGGTCGAACCTCGGCCGGCGATCGCCAGCGTCATCGAAGTCAGTCACGCGGTGCGGAAGGAGCAGCCGGGCGTTTCCGATCCTCCGGCCGGCGAATCACCGGAGGACCTGGAGCCGTCCCCTACGCCGGTCGAACCGGAACCCGCGGAGCAGGTGGCCCCCGCACCTGTCGAGGAATTCGATCCGGTCGCGGCTTCGGCACCCACGCCGGCCCCAGCGCCGAGCGGTACGTCGGAAAGCGCGGGATCGGGATCGGGCGGATCGATCGCCCAGAACGAGTTCGGACCATGACCCAGGCGCGGTGTCTGAGCCGCGATGAAGGGAGAGAAACGAGATGACGAGATCGACATTGGCCCACCTGCCCGTCGCGCTGCGGACGCTGGGTCCCTGCCTTGCGCTGCTCGTGGCCTTCCTAGGTACTTGGACCGAGACCGCCAATGCCGGCGGGTTCTACCGGGTGGCCGAGTGTTCGCCGGGTCACACCGCCACTCCTGACGCCACCGTCGAGGGGTCCACCACTTCGTACTCGGCGGCGACCAGCTGTGCTGGGGGCAACTGGCTCCAGGTGCAATCGGCGGCCGCGTCTCAACCGAATGACGCGAAGCAGTGGGTCTATACGGCGCCTCTCGGCACCCGCATCAAGCAGGTCGAGGCCGGCTACAACCTCGTCGGTGATCCCGATCCGGACGGCAACCGGTCGTATCTGTTCATCCGCCGTGTCGGTCAATCCCAGCAGGAGAACCTCTCCGTTGTCGGTCTCGGCTCGACTGCCGGAACGTTTGACTCCTCGGTCCAAGATCCCGGCCCTCTCGCGGCGGTGGGGGTCGGCGTCTTCTGCAGCAAGGCCGTTGGATCATGCGGCTACGCGCCCGATCAGTTCGCTCGGATCTCTGCAGCGACCTTCCTCATGGAGGACACCGTCCCGCCGGGTACGCCGGTCCTGGAGGGGAGGGCAGCCGATGGCGACTGGGTCGGCGGGATGGCCCAACTCACTGTCGGGGAGACCGACGTCGGGGCCGGTGTCGACCGCACGACCGTCGCGGTCGACGGTCAGCAGGTATTGAGCGACTCGATCTGCGAGCCGGGTCAGGACGGCAATGGGTACGTCGGGCGGATGGCGCCCTGCGATCCGCTGGAGCTCAGGAACCTGAACCTCGACACCACGAGCTCGGCGTTCCACGACGGCCCCGGGAACCAGGTCCGGGTCTGTACGCATGAGTACGGCTTCGCCGGCGCCTCTTCGTGCACAACCAAGTCAATGAGGGTCGACAACGTCGCGCCGACGGCGCCGCAGGATCTTGCAGTCTCCGGTGGACCCGGCTGGCAGCGAGACAACGACTTCGAGCTGACATGGAACAACCCGTCCCAGGCTCATGCTCCGATCGTCGCCGCGACGGTTGTGATCAGCGGTCCCGGCGGATCGTCGTCAACGACCAGGTCGACACCGGGGATCGAGTCGATCGATGGACTGACGGTGCCCGCGGTCGGGGAGTACACGGCCAGCGTCTACTTGCGCGATGCCGCAGGGAACGAATCGGCGGCCTCCGCGGCAACGGCCCAGCTGAGGTTCGATGACACGCGACCGCCGCAGTCACAGCCCCAGATCGCGAACGGGTGGATCTCGAGGAACGAACTTGCAGCAGGCTTCAAGCAGACTTGGCGCAAGCCTTTCGGGGTTCAGGTTCCTCCTTCTGGTTTAGCGGGATACCGTGCCGTCGTGAACAACGCAGCTGAGTTCGACCCGTGCGGACTCCCAGGAGATCCTCGTACCTGTGTGGGTCCGTTGACGGAAACCGGTATTGACAGCAACGGTCGTTTGCTGGGCCTGGACGACCTCGCCGAAGGCAGCAACTGGGTGCACGTCGTCCCCGTTTCGGGGTCCGGCATGCGCGCTTCCGAGGTCGGGCGAACGGAGTTGAAGGTCGATCTCACGGATCCGGTCACTCGGCTTACCGGGCCGGTGGACGACTGGGTCAATCACCCCGTGTCGCTCCGCGTTGACGCCGAGGATGGGTTGAGCGGCATGAACGACACCGACGACTTCCCCGACGACGAACCGCCGCGGACTGTCCTCTCGATCGACGGCAGCGAGGTCGAGGAGTTCGACGCCGATGTCGAAGGCTTCGTCGAGGGCGACGGATCCCATCTCGTCGAGTATTGGGCGCGCGACCTGGCCGGGAACGAGAACGACGGGACCGGGACGAATGCCGAACGCGGGTCCGCGGTGGTGAGAATCGACACCGGGCCCCCGGTGCTGGCGTTCGCGGACTCGCAGGATCGCAGCGACCCGGACCGGATCGAGGCGCCGGTGACCGACGATTTGAGCGGGGTCGCCGACGGTGAGATCGCATTCAGGGAGCGGGGCTCGTCACTGTGGCATGCACTGGCAACCGAGGTGAGGTCCGGCCGCCTCGTGGCCCGAATGGACTCGAACGAGATGCGCGACGGAGTCACCTACGAGTTCCGGGCCGTGGCCGCGGACCGAGCGGGCAACGAGGTTGTTTCGACGAAGCGTCGCGACGGCAGCGAGATGATTCAGGTGGGACCGTTCCGCGCTGCCTCGAGGATCAACGGGCTCGCGATCAACGGGCGGCAGAATGCGCGCATCGGCTACGGGCGATCGGCTCGGGTATCGGGCCGCCTCATAGATCGTGGTGGGAGCGCGATAAGTGGCGTGGAGCTTGAGTTGATCGAGGCATACGCTGGTGGCTCGAAGCGATCGTCGAACTCGATCCTCGTCAGGACGGATGCCGGCGGTAGGTTCCAGGCCTCGCTCCCCAAAGGTCCGTCGCGGACCGTCAGGGCGCGGTTCGTCGGCGACTCAGCACACCTCGGCACGACGTCGGAGCCCGTCTCCGTCCGGGCCAAGGGTGCGGTATCCCTGCGGGCTCCGCGGAGGGTCCGTGCCGGCGGGCGCGCCTTGTTCCGTGGCAGGGTCAAGGGAAATGGCGCCGACTTCGGGAAGGGCGGGAAGTCCTTGGAGATCCAGGTCAGGATCGGGCGCAAATGGAAGACGGTCGGTCGTTCGATCCACACCGACTCGCGCGGCAGGTTCAAGCTTCGCTACCGGTTCGTCGCCAACTACACGACGCCGGTTCGGTACCGGTTCCGGGCGGCGGTGCTCCGGGAGCGCGGCTGGCCGTATCTGCCCGCCCGCTCACGCGTCCGTGCCTTGACGGTGGTTCCCTGACACGCTCCCCGACTCGCTGGATCGACGTCGCTATGGCGACTACCCTTCCCTCGGGGAAAGAGCGGAGAAGCAGGGTGAGCGAGTCGAAGAAATCTGGGTTCGCCTTGGCGGGTATCAGGCGGGGCGGTATTGCGCTTGTGGCTGTCGTTGTCGCAGCCGCGCTGTCCGGGGCCTCCGGTTCGGCTGCTGCCGAACTCGACAAGGCCTACGTCGAGCGGGTTGGCGGGATTGCTACTGGGCTCGGGGGCGACTCGGGTCGAGTGCGGGTCCGCATCACCGTGAAGCGGCGGCCGCTGCTCCGCAATGCGATAACCGGTAAGGCAGCACAGCTGCTGCGACCTGCGCTCTCGCAGCCGAGCGCTGCTCTCGGCATCACCCGCTTGGAGCGGAGAGCGGCTCGAGGGGCCGAGCGTTCATTTGAGGCGGGTGTTGCCGAGCTTTCAGCTGCGAGCGTTGCTGAGTTCCACCAGCTGCGGCGGGTCGGGCGTCTTGTTCGGAGACACGGAGGTGAAGTCGACGATCTTCATCCAGCGACGGGTTCGGTGGTCGCCAAGGTTGAAGGGAGCGAGTTGGAGCGGCTTAACGATTCCGAAGGAGTAGTAGCCATCGATCCAGCCCCTTCACCCGGACACCTCTCCGGCGTCGGCACAACGGCCGTAGGGGCGCCTTCGTGGTGGGCGTCCGGATTCACTGGAGGAAGCGGGGGGGCGGACACGGTTGCGGCCGACGCTGCGGTCCTCAGCGAAGCACCGGATCCAGTCCATCCCGCATTCGCCACGACCATAGTCGACAACGATCCGACCCAGGCTGTGTCAGATCACGGCACTCACACGGGTGGGATTATCGCGTCGGGGGATGCGAACTATCCGGGCGTTGCGCCCGGAGTTGATCGGCTTATTGGGTCAAGCAACGAGACGTACGCCCTCGGCTTTCCAGGCGGCTCCGGTGCCGTGGATCCGGCTGAGACGCTCAACACGAGCTTTGGCTCGCCTGCTTCAGACGATCATGCTGATGACTCGATCGACATCTTGACCGCGGTTTTTGGTGTCGGCCAGGCATTCGGCGCAGGCAACGACAATGTCGACGGGACACCGACCGTGGGCAACATCGGGCGCAACGTGCTCACCGTGGGTGGCTTCAACGATGTCGGCACGGTCACGTCGACCGATGACGTCGTTCTGGGTATCAGCTCGAGAGGGCCGACGCCCGGAGGGCGGAAGAAGCCCGATCTGACCGCGCCCGCCGGAGCCGTGATCGCACCGTCGGCGGCGTGGAACTCGCCGCCGTCGAACCCCGACTTCACGGCGATGACCGGGACTTCCTTCGCGGCGCCGCACGTGGCGGGGGCGATGACGCTTCTCGAGGGCGCCGGGATCGCCGATGCCAAGGCGCAGCGGGCGATCCTGATCAACAGCGCGCGCGACTGGAACGGCGCGAGTACCGGCCTGGAGGACTGGGTGCCGCCGCAGGCCGGTTGGCAGCCGGAGGTCGGGTGGGGTGAGCTCGATCTGGCGACCGCCCTGGCGCACCGGTCCGACTATCAGCTCGGGTCGGTTGCAGAGGGCGAGGCTGCCTACTACTCGGCGACCGTTCCGGGCGGGGCCAAGGGCACGCTCGCATACGAGCTGCGCGGCTTTTTCGTGGGATTCCCGAACCCTGGGACGCAGACGTTCGCCTACACGCAATCCAACCTCGACCTTCATCAGTACTTGGGGGACGGCCAGGAGGTCATGCCGCCGGCACCGGCGCCCCATGGCGGGGGCCCCGATGCGATCGATCCGAACGACACGGTCGAGCAGGTCCGAGCCCCTCTCGGCCCGTCGCAGGAGGTCATCTACAAGGTCGAGGCGGCTTCGACGGTCGAGGGCGCGTCGGCTGAGCCGTTTGCGCTTGCCGCTTCCGGATCCCTCGATCGGCTCGAGCCCGCGGTGGTGAATCCCGTGAATCTCACGGCTCTCCCGTCGGGGCCGGTCCCTTGCGGATCTGACGTGACGATCTCCGCGTCCTTCGAGAACGGGTCGGCCGATCTGGCTGCCGAGAACGCACGGGGTGCGATCGACCTACCTCCGGGTCTGACGCTCGTCGGGGGCGATCAGGAGCAGGAGGTCTCAGGTGGTGACCTCGACCCGAACCAAACCTCCGAGCAGCATTCGTGGACGGTCGATGTCGAATCCGATGGCGGCAAGGGGGTGGGGATCTCGGGCATCGGCGGTGCTCTCGGGACCGACTTCGAGCGGTCGTCTCAGATCGAGATCGCCGCCGATTGCGTGCCGCCCGGGACGACGATCGACTCGGGCCCGCGCGGCACGACCAATTCGGTCTCTCCGGCCTTCGGCTTCTCCGGAACGGGCGGGCCCGAAAGCTTCGAGTGTTCGCTCGATGGCGCTGGCTACGCCCCGTGTGAGTCTCCCGCCGACTACCCGGGGCTGCCCGAGGGCGAGCACACGTTCTCGGTGCGGGCGCTCGACGCCGCCGGCAACGCCGACCCCTCGCCGGCGGACCGGGCTTTCACAGTCGACCGGTCGGTCGACGGAGGGAGCGTTCGGGTGGCCTCCTCCGAGATCGCGCGATCGGGACGCCGGGTTGGAACGCTGCGGGTGGCGCTGGCCGAACCCGGGATGGCCGCTGTCGTCCCGAGGGGATTCGTTCGGGGGCGGGTGATCGACCTCGCAACCCGGCAGCTGCGATTCGGCCGTCCCGGAGCGGACGAGATGCCGCTCCGCGTCGGGCGCAGCGACCGCAGGCGCGTACGCCGAGCGGAGAACCGGGGTGGAAGGGTCGTGATCCGGGTCAGCTCGACGTTCGAGGACGAAGCGGGCAACGAGGTTCGAGGGGAGCCGCTCCGGTTCGCAGCTCGCTGAGCTGCGCCGAGCACTGATCGGGATTGAGGTTGCATACCAACCCCAATCCCGATCGATGCCTCGGCATGATCGGACCCGCCCGTTGCAGGTTGCCGCCCGGTCGCCGTCTCCGCCCGCCCCCGCTGCGATGATCGCGGCATGAGCAGCGGCTTTCGCGAACGGATGCGCGATGAGCGGGGACTGATCAGCGCCGGGGCGCTGATCGGGATCGGCATCCTGCTGTTCATCGCTTACCTGCTGCTGGCGGCCTTCGAGGGGGACTCGGCCCAGTTCGGCTCGGTCTCCGTTCCCGGCAAGGCACAGGTCGAGCTGCCGAAGGGCGACGTCGACATCTACTACTCGGAGAAGGTCGATCCGGACGCGGGCGTGCCGTTGATCGTGCCGGACGACCTCCAGTACACGGTGACGGCGCCGGACGGGGTCAGCGTCGAGGTGAACTCGCGCGGCGACGAGGCGAAGTCGACCGGAGACGGGATGGCGCGGCTGATCGGGGCGATGACGACGCCGGTGGAGGGCTCCTACACGATCACGACCGAGAGCTCGCAGACGGCGCAGCGGATCTCGCCCGCGGTGACGTTCGGCCAGGGGCCGTTCGCGGCGATCGGCCACCGGGCGGAGGACGTGTTCGACGAGCTGAAGGGGCCGCTCGGAATCGTCCTGGTCGCAGTCCTGGTGATCCTCTTCTTCTGGCCGCGCATTCGGGCCGCTCGCAAGCGCGCGTCCTATCGCGACAAGTACTAGCCGTCAGCCCGCGATCTCGCGGGTTACGCGCATACCCGAGGCGACGGCGCTGTTCATGTAGCCGTTGAGCATCTCGGTGTGCTCGCCGGCCCAGTGGATCGGGCCGGTGGGCTTGTGCAGGCCCAGCCAGTGCTTGGTGATCTGCCCGGGCGAGTAGGTCGCCCAGCAGCCGCCCGAGTAGGGCTCGGCCTTCCAGGCGACGCTGAAGTTGTCGCCGGCGACGCGCTTGCTGCCGGGGAAGAGGAGGTTGATGTCGTCGCGGGCCTGATCGGTGCGCTCGGTCGAGTCGATCGTCGCCGTCTTCTCACCGCGGCGGCCCGAGGTGTAGGCGATGAGGATGCCGGGACGGCCCTGCTGCTGGTCGGTCGTCTCCCAGGTCGCACCGATCGGCAGATCGGTGGTGGCGCCGCCGGTCCGGCCCTGCTTGCGCCAGACCCTCCGCTCGTACTGGATCAGGGTCTTGGCCACCGCGCAGAGGTCGATCTCGGCGATGAAGCTCGCCTCCCGCTTCGGCAGGGCGGGGGAGAAGTCGATCGAGCGCAGGGCGAAGGTCGGGGCGGCGACGACGAGCTTGTCGCCGCTCACCGTGCCCTCGCCGTCGGTATCGACCTCGATGCCCCCGTCCCAGCGGACGGCGGTGGCGGGGGCGTTCAGCATCGGCGGGGTGACGAGGCGCTTGGTCAACTCGTCGACGAGGGTCGAGTTGCCGTTCTTGATCCGGTAGCGCTCGACGCCGCCGGCCGGCTGATTCCAGGCGAGGCGCTCGGAGATCGTGATGTAGAGCAGCGACAGCCGCTCGACCGGGAAGCCGTAGTCGGCCTCGACCCGGTTCTCCAGCAGCCAGCGGGCGCGGCCGCCGATCCGCAACCGGTCGAGCAGGTCGGCGACCGAGTAGCGGTCCTGGCGGGCGCCGCCGTTGGCGGTCGGGTCGGTGCCCTTCAGCGGTCGGGCGAGGCGCTCGACCGCAGTCCAGAAGCGATCCATCTCGCGCTTGACGGCCGGGCTCGCGAAGTCGCTGCCGACGTAGTTGCGGTCGTGGCGGTAGACGGTTGCGCGGCCCCTGGCGAAGCCGGCGTAGGCGTGCTCCAGCGGCAATCCGAAACGTTTGCAGAGGCGCTGGATCTCGAGCTGTTTGGTGTCGATCGCCTCGGCGCCCGCCTCGCCGTGCTGATCGTCGGTGAACTCGCGGACCGTGTGGACGCGGCCGCCGAGGCGGTCCCGCGCCTCGATCAGCTGCACCTCGTAGCCGGCCCGCTCCAGGCCCCAGGCGGCGGTGAGCCCGGCGAGCCCGCCGCCGAGGACGACGACCTTGCCGCGGTTCGACGTGGCCGCCGTCGTCGCGTCCTCGTCGTTGCAGCCGGCCAGCCCCGGCCCGGCGACCGCTCCGGCCGCCGCGATGGCGCCCGCTCCGATCAGTTGCCGCCGGTTCAGGCGTCGATCCATCGCCGGAGAGTATCGGTGCCGCCTTCTCCGGAATCGCGGTTCCGCCGCGGTGGGTGCCGCACCGCGCGTGGTGCGGCCCTGACCCGTAACCTCTGCGCGGATGGATCTACAGGGGAAAGTGGTCTTCATCACCGGAGGAGCCCGCGGAATCGGCGCTGCCGTCGGCGTCGAGTCGGCGCGCCGGGGCGCCAACGTCGCGCTCGCGGGCCTCGAGCCCGACCAGCTCGCCGCCACCGCCGAGCGGATCGGCCCCGCCGCCCACCACGTCGAATGCGACGTGACCGACCTCGAGTCGGTCCAGGCCGCCGTCGCGAGCACCGTCGAGCGCTTCGGCGGGATCGACGTCGTCCTCGCCAACGCCGGGATCGGCACCTACGGGACCGCGGAGAAGGGCGACCCCGAGGCGTGGCTGCGGACCGTCGACGTCAACCTCGGAGGCGCCTACCGGACGATCTACGCGACCCTCCCGTCGGTGCTCGAGCGCCGCGGCTACATCGGAGTCGTCTGCTCGATCGCCTCCTTCGCGCCGCTCGCCGGCATGTCTTCATACGGCGCCTCGAAGGCCGGCGCCGAGTCGCTGGTCCGGGCCGTCCGCCAGGAGGTCGGCTTCCGCGGGGTCGACGTCGGTGCCATCCACCCGTCATGGATCGACACCGACCTCGTCCGCGAGAGCGAGCACGACCTCGCGAGCTTCCGCGAGGCCCGCGCGCAGATGCCCTGGCCGATGAAGTCGACGACGTCGGTGGACGTCTGCGCACGGGCGATCGCCGACGGCTTCGAGCAGCGCAAGGCGAGGGTCTTCGTGCCGCGCGCGGCGGCGCTGGCGTACTGGCTGCGCACGCTGATCACCAGCGGCGCCGGCGAGCGGTTGACAGCCGCCGACTCCGCCGAGCGGGTGCCGCAGATGGAGCGTGAGATCGCGGAGCTCGGCCGGGTCGGGAGCGAGCGGACCACGGCCATCAACGACCTGAGCAGGGAAAGCGATGCGGCGGAGTCCGCGGAGGTGAAGTAGACGAATGGGATTGAAGGCAGGGGTTGCGCTCGCGGCAGCGTTGTTTGCCGGGGGCGCGTTCGCGGCGACGGCGCAAGCCGATCACGTACCGGCTGACGCCAAGATCTGCAAGAAGCACAACGTGCAGGGCAGCAACGCCGGCACCACCGTCCACCTCGGCGGCGGGCGCCACCAGTACAACGGGGGCGACGGCAACGACAAGATCTTCGGCGGGCCGAAGGACGACATCATCAACGGCGGCCGCGGTAACGACAAGGTCTACGGCGGCGGCGGCAACGACGTCGTCTGCGGCGGCGTCGGCAAGGACAAGGTTTACGGCGACAAGGGCCGCGACAAGGTCTACGGCGAGGAGGAGAACGACTTCCTCCAAGGCGGCGCCGACAACGACTACCTGAACGGGCAGGCAGGCTCCGACCGCCTCGCCGGGTTCGGCAAGAAGAACGGGAAGGCGGTCGCCGACGGCAGCGACTTCCTCGACGGCAGCTTCGATCGGGACGTTCTCGTCGCCGGCGGCTTCGACTCGCTGCTCGGCGGCGCCGACAACGACGTCCTCTCGACGAAGACGAAGGACGAGCCGGTCAAGAAGATGGACGGCTACATCGGCGACGACCGGATCACGGGCTCCAACGCGAACGACCGGAACCTGTTCGGCGACATCGGCGACGACATCATCCGCGGCGGCGGCGGCAACGACCTGATCGACGGCGGCGGCAGCAACGACGAGCTGTTCGGCGGTGACGACGACGACACCGTCCGCGGCAACGACGGCACCGACAAGCTGCACGGCGACGGCGGGACCGACGAGTGCGACGGCGGCGGGGGCAACAACGACACCGCCGACTCCACCTGCGAGACGAAGAAGGACGTCCCTTAGCCGGGGGAAGCGAGGGACCCGCGGAGCGCGGCGACGCGCTCCGCGGAGCTCTCGAACGCGGCGCGGTCGAGGCGCCCGCGCCGGAGCCCGGCGACGAGGGCGTCGCCGACGGCCGCCGCCGTGCGCCAGTCGCCGTAGAGCAGCAGGTCGCTGCCGGCGCCTGCGGCCGCGAGCGCGACCTCGTCGCGATCGCCCCACGCCTGCGCGGCGGCGGCGTCGAGCGAGTCGGTGATCGAGACGCCGGCGAAGCCGAGGCGGTCGCGGAGCTCGCCGGTCGCGATTTCGGGGGCGAGGGCGGCGGGGCGCCGTGAGAGCGCCGGGTAGGTCGCGAGGCCGAGCATGACCAGCTCGCCGCCGGCTTCGGCGAAGGCGGCGAACGGCGCCATGTCGGCGTTGCGGAGGGCGGCGGCGGAGAGGTCGATCGACTGCGCGGCGAAATCGGTGTTCGTGGCGGCGCCGCCGAGCCCGGGGAAGTGCTTGGCCGCGGCCGCGACCCCGCCCTCGCCGAGGCCCGCGGCGAAGCCGTCGACTCCGGTCGCGATCACCTCCTCCGGGCGGGAGCCGAACGAGCGCTCCTCGGCGGCGATCGCGGCGCCGGGACGAGCGAGGTCGAGGACGGGGGCGAGGTCGACGTTGACGCCCGCTCCGAGCAGCGAATCAGCGGTCGCGACCCCCTGCTCGCGCGCGTAGGCGGGGCCGCGTGCGGCCATCGCCGCGGCCGAGGAGGCGGGCGGCCCCGGCAGGCGCCTCACCTGCCCGCCCTCCTGGTCGGTCATGACCAGCAGCGGAGCATCGAGCGGGCCCCGGGCGGCGGCGCGCTGGAGCTGCGCCGTCATCCGGGCGTCGGCACGGCCGCCGGTGAGGTTGTCCTCGAACAGGATCACCCCGGCGAGGCCGCCGTCCGCGAGCAACCGCAGCAGCCCTCGCGGGGGCTCGGTGCCGTCGAACCCGGCGACGAGCCGCTGCCCGGCGAGCTCGGCCTTGCTCAGGGCGGCGACCGGGCCGGGCTCGGGCGCCGGGGCGGGATCGCCGCCGCCGGAGCCGCTGCCGGCGAGCACCCCTGCGGTCAGGCCGATCACCGCCGCGACGACGACGGCGATCACGAGTGCCGTCCGTCGGCGTCGCCGGAGGCGGGCTTCGGCGCGGCGGCGGGCGCGCCGCGATTCGGGGACCGGGGACATCCCCGCGAGGCTAGATGGTCAGCAGCCGTAGGCCTGGGTCCCGGGAGGACAGGGGGGAGGCTTGCGGAAGACGTCCAGCTTGCGGACCGCGACGCCGTCGCTCCAGGCGCCCATCCAGCGCTGCTCCCGGGTGTTGCCGAGCGCGTACTCGCAGTTGCGGCCGTCCAGCGAGCAGCTGGTGAGTGCGTCGCCGAGCTTCCAGAAGCCGAACCAGTCGAAGGCGTCGGTCGGCGTCGCGATCGACGGGCCCCGGTGGGAGATCGCGAGCGGCGGTTCGCCGTGGTCGTCGCCGAACATCCAGATGTAGTTGCGCTTACCCGGCTTCAGGTGCCGGGTCCGCGACCAGGCCTCGTCGCAGCCGAGGCGGCCGGCGGGCGCGTCGATGTCGGCGACGATGCAGTCGAACTCGGTCCCCGGCGGGATCCCGGTGAGGTCGGCGTCCATCGCATCGACCGGCGGCCTGTAGCCGGCGTTCTCGACGAACGGGTTGACGAGCAGAAGCGATGCCGGCTTCGGCAGGCCCGCGGCGACAGCGCGACCGGCGACGTTCGTCGCGACCGCGCCGCCGTAGGAGTGGCCGATCAAGTTGACGCCGTCGCCGAGCCGCGGCGGGATCTCGGCGTTGCGGCGGAGCCAGCGGACGGCGCGCTCGAGGGCGGTCATCGCGTTGTCGGTGTAGGTCGGCGGCGGGACGTAGAGGTTGGCCTGATAGCGCGGGTAGACGACGATGTTCCCGCGCTTGACGATGTGGTCGATCCAGGTCCGGTAGGCGACCGGGTCCATGGCGCCGTAGCCGTGGAGGAAGAAGGTGGTGGGGAGGCGGTCGGGGCGATCCTTCGTCCTGCTGGTCCAGCCGCGCGGCTCCATCGTCCAGTAGTCGAGGTTGTCGTCGGGGTCGTCGTGGAGGACCTGCCGGATCGACTCCCACTTCGCCGCGGCTCCGCCGGGGCCGCTCGCCGGCTGCGCCGGCGGCGAGGGCGGGTCCGATGGGGCCACTGGGCCCGCTCCGAGCAGGGCCAGCGCGCAGAGAACCAGGGCGATCGGAAGCGCTGCCGCCGGCCTGGCCATCGGCGCAGGGTAGCCGTCAGGAGTCGGCGCTGACCCCGGTTCCGCGCTCGGCGGCGGCCGCGTCGGCGGCCCGCGGGTGCCCGCTCCAGTGCGGCTTCGCGAACAGCATCTGGACGTCGCGGATCCGGGTCTCCGCGAACCCGCCCTCGCTGAGGGTGAGGTAGAAGCACCAGGTGCGCCGGAAGCGGTCGTCGTATCCGAGCTCCTCGAGCCGGTCGGTCGCCTCCTCGAAGCGCTCGCGCCAGGCCCGCAGGGTGAGCACGTAGCTCGCCGAGATGTCCTCGAGCGCGACCGTGCGGAGGTCGGTCTCGCTGCGGATCGAGCGCTGGATCGACTCGATCGACGGCAGGCAGCCGCCGGGGAAGATCACCTGGTTGGCGAAGCTGCGCGTCCGCTTCTCGGCCTCGTAGGCGCGGTCGGCGACGCAGATCGCCTGCAGGAAGAAGAGGCCATGCGGCTCGAGCAGCTCCGAGCAATGGCGGAAGTAGGTGTCGAACCACTCCCAGCCGACGGCCTCGATCATCTCCAGCGAGACGAGCTTGTCGTAGGTGCCCTGGAGGTCGCGATAGTCGGCGCCGACGACCGTGATCAGGTCCTCGAGCCCGGCGGCGGCGACCCGCGCCTCGGCGTACTCGCGCTGCTCGCGGGAGATCGTCGTCGTCGTCACCCGGCAGCCGCGCGAGGAGGCGGCGTGGACCGCCATCCCGCCCCAGCCGGTGCCGATCTCCAGCAGGTGATCGGAGGGACCGAGCTCGAGCGCGTCGCAGATCCGTTCGAGCCGGATGTGCTGAGCCCGTTCGAGCGACTCGTCGCCGCTCTCGTAATAGGCGGAGGAGTACATCATCGCCTCGCGGTCGAGGAAGAGCTCGAACATGTCGTTGCCGAGGTCGTAGTGGGCGGCGATGTTGGAGCGGGCGCCGGCGCGCGTGTTCAGCATCCCGAGCGAGGTCAGCCGCTGGAAGGGGACGAGCAGGGGCGCGATCCGGCGCCGCAGGGTGTCGGCGCGGCCGATGTCGCGAGCGGCGATCCGCAAGAGCCCGGGAAGGTCGTCGGTGTCCCAGAGGCGCTCGGCGTAGGTCTCGCCGAAGGCGATGCTCTTCGACTTCACGAGCCGCCGGTAGACGCCGGGGTCGTAGACCTCGATTCGCGCGCGCAGAGGCGCCGAGGTCGGGCCGAAGCTACGGGTTTCGCCGCCCGGAAAGAGCTCGTCGACCTCGATCGAGCCCGCCTCGACGCGGCGCAGGACCGCGTGGACGACTCGCCGCCACGGGTCGGCTCCCGGACGCATCAGCCCCGGTCGGACGGCGGCGAGAAATAGGGCGCGCCCTTGAGCTTCAGCCGCGCTGCGTTGAGGTAGATCCTGGCGAGCGTCGTAGCCGTCATGGGCGGATAGCGGAACAGTATCTCTCCCATCGCGCGCGGCGACAAGTCGCGGCGCTCGAGCGCGATGCCGGCCGTGAACACGGTGTTCCCGCGCTCGTCGCGGTTGGCGATCGTGACGCCGACCCGCTCGCCGGGCTCGCTCGCCGACCACTCGTAGGTCTGCTCCATCGGCATGAACGGGGAGACGTGGAGCCGCTTGGCGAACTCGCCGCGAAGCCCGTCGGGGCCGGCTGCGAGGACGTAGCAGCGGCGCTGTCCCCAGGGCGTGTTGGTCACCTCGGCGATCATCGCCTCGACGCCCGTCTCGCCGTAGGCGAAGTAGAACGAGACCGGGTTGAAGCCGATGCCCCAGTAGCGGGGGTTGGCGAGCATCAGGACCGGACCGGCGGGCCGCGAGCCGGTGCGCTCGCCGACGAGGTCGCGAGCGGCGTCGCCGAGGGTGCGCTCGTCGCCGTGCCCGCGCAGGTAGTCGGAGCGGCGATAGCGCGCGGGGGCGCGGCGGCGAGCCGACCAGAGCGGGAAGGGGTCGAGGAGCTCCGGGAGCCGGTCGACATCGACGAGCGGCATGAAGACCCGGTAGCGGAGCGAGTGCTCGACGGGCCCGGTCCGGCGGTGGGTGACCCAGCCCTCGTAGATCGCCGATTCGGGAGCCGGCCGCGGCGTCTTCGCCGTCGCTCCGGCGACCGCGGGAACGGCGAGCGCCGTGCTCATGCAGCCTCCAGCAGCGGCTCGTCGCTCTCGTCCGCGGCGATCTCCGGCACGGGGCCGAGCGGGGAGGCGGCGCCGGGCCCGCGGCCGCCGAGGGCGGCGGCGACGCGGAGCCCCGAGAAGGCGCCGTCCTCGTGGAAGCCCCAGCGCCAGTAGGCGCCGCAGTAGTGGACGCGGTCGACCCCGCTGATCTCCTCCCACCGGGCCTGGGCGGCGACCCCCTCCTTCGTGAAGACGGGGTGTGCGTAGTCGATTCGCCGGATCACCCGCTCGGGGTCGATCGCCTCGCTCCGGTTCAGCGTCACCAGATAGCGCTCCGAGCAGGCGAGCGACTGGAGCCGGTTCATGTCGTAGGTGACGGTGGTGCGGCCGGTGGGCTCGTCGGTCAGGTGGAAGTTCCAGCTCGCCCAGGCGCCGCGGCGGCGGGGCATCAGCGACGTGTCGGTGTGGAGCACCGCCTCGTTCGGCTGGTACGGGAAGGCCGCGAGGAGCTCGCGCTCGAGCCGGTTCGGCTCGGCCAGCAGGGCAAGCGCCTGGTCGGCGTGGCAGGCGAGGACCGCCTCGTCGAAGCGCTCCTCGCCGTCGCCGAGGTCGAGCGCGACGCCGTCGTCGCCGAGGCGGCGCAGGCGCCGGACCGGCGTGCGGAGGCGGATCCGGTCGGCGAAGGGCGCGGTGAGGGCCTCGACGTAGCGGCGCGAGCCGCCCGGGATCGTTCGCCAGGTCGGCCGGTTGCGGATCTGGAGGACGCCGTGGTTGTCGAAGAACGTCGCTAGGAACGAGGCCGGGAAGCTCCACATCTGCTCGGGGTCGGCGGACCAGACGGCGGAGACCTGGGGCACGATCAGGCGGTCGATGAAGTAGTCGGAGTAGCGCCCCTCCTCGAGGAACGCGCCGAGCGAGGGGCCGCTGCCGTTGACGCCCCGCAGCTCGCGCGCCTCGCGGTTGAACCGCACCAGATCCGACAGCATCCGGATGAACTGGGGATCGACGAGATGGCGGGGGCGGGCGAAGATCCCGCGCGCCCCGCGTGCCGCCCACTCGAAGCGGCCACGGCCGTCGGAGACGCCGAAGCTCATGTTCGCGGGCTGGCTCGGAACGCCGAGCTCGGCGAGCATCGCCTCGAAGTTGGGGTAGTTCCGGTCGTTGAAGACGATGAAGCCGGTATCGACGTCGACCGGCCCGCCGGGCTCATCGACCGTGATCGTGTTCGTGTGGCCGCCGACGTAGTCGCCGGCCTCGAACACGGCGACCTCGTGCCCGGCGCGGTGGATCTCGGCGGCCGCCAGCATCCCGGAGATGCCGGTGCCGACGACGGCGATGCGGCGCGGTGCCGCCACTACGCGGACTTCACCGCCTTGGCGGAGGCCCGCGGGGGCGCGTCCGCGAGCCGGTTGCGCAGCCCGTCGCGGGCGGCGTCGCCGATCCGGCGGAACGCGAGTCGCATCGGCAGCTCGGCGAGCCGGGCGATGCCCTTCATCGCGAGGTCGGCGTCGTAGGTGACCAGCGTGCCGCCGCCGGGGCGGAGGTCGAAGGTCATCGTGTCGAGGGAGGTGAAGGTGCCGGTCTCGGCCCGGAGTACGACCTTGCGTGGCGCTTCGATCTCGATCGTCTCGTAGATGAGCGTGCTCTCGCGTCCCATGTAGGAGGTCGTCACCTCGAAGCGGGCACCGACCGCGAGCGGCTCGCCCGTGTGCCGGGAGGCTCGCACGACCCCGGGGTCCCAGTCGGAGATGTTCGCGAAGTCGGCGAGATAGGCGAAAGCCTCCTCGCGATCCCACGCCGTGTCAACGGTTGCTGTGTACCTGGCCATCGTCTTCCCTTCTTTCGCATCGACTTGCCCACCGGATCACCCGGTGAACCGAATCCCCCGGCCGCGAGCGGGGGTCACTGACGGCGGTCATGCGGCGGCTATCCTCGGCGCCGTGGCGACCGCGCCCGACTTCATCTCCGGCCGGGATCTCGTCGGCCCCGCCTACGACTTCGCGCAGCGCGTCTACTCGGGCCCGGGACTCGAGCCGGGCGCCGACATCGACCACCCGCTGGCGGTCGCCGCGATCGTCGACGCCGCCGGCTTCGGCGACGACGCGGTGGCGACGGCGCTCCTGCACGACATCGTCGAGGACTCGACCACGACCGCCGCCGACGTCCGCTCGCAGTTCGGGCCCGAGATCGGCGGCTGGGTCGAGGTGCTGACCGAGGACATCTCGATCGCCGACTACCACGAGCGCAAGGAGGAGCACCGAAACCGGGTGCTCACGGGCGGCTCGGTGACGGCTTCGATCTACCTCGCGGACAAGCTCGCTCGGACCCGGGCGATCCGCGCCGGCGACGGGCTCATCGACCCCGATCGCCTCGAGCACTACTGGGACACGCTGGAGCTGTTCGCCGGCCGCCGGCCCGAGCTTCCCTTCCTCGCCGAGCTGGCCGAGGAGCTCCCGGGCCTGAAGCCCGAGGACCGGACCGCCTAGCGAAGCTCCTTCTGGAGCTGGCGCTCGACGGCCTGCGTCATCACCACGCCGAAGCTGGCCATCACCGCCTGCGATGCGAGCGGGCGCAGACGCTCGACCGCCTCGCCGGCCGCGGCGAGATCCGCCTCGGTCAGCGGGTCCTCCGACCGCATGGGTTGCAGGACGTCCTTGACGAACAGGCGGACGAACTCCTTCGCGATCGCCGTCGTGTGTTTGTTGATCGAATCTCCGACCGCGATCGCGTGCTCGAGCGGGATGCCGAGCTCGATCAGGTCGCGCCCGGCGCGAAGCAGCGTCGGGGACGGGACCTCCCAGGTCTCCTCGGCGATCGGGCGGAGCAGCCCGATCTTCTCGGCCTTGGCGATCAGCTTGCGGTCGGGCGGGTCGCCGAAGATCAGACTCACGCCCTCGGCGTCGACGACCTCCGGCTCCTCGCTGCCGAACGGCTCGAGCAGCGCGCGCTGGAACTCGAGCGCACCGCGGCTGCCGGTCTGAGCGCCCATCTCGAGCAGGCGCTCGATCGACTTCAGGTTGAAGCCCTGCGCCTGCATGTCCTGGATCAGCCTGATCCGGGCGAGATGCTCCGGCCCGTAGTAGCCGGTCCGGGCCCTGACGACGGGCGCCGGCAGCAGGCCGCGCGACTGGTGGGCGCGGATGTTGCGAGCCGTCATCCCGCTCTCGCGGGCGAGCTCGTCGATCGTCATCCCATCCTCGGCCACGGCCGTCGCGTCTTCCGCCATCGGGGAAGCCTATCCGGACTGCGACATGGAGCGGTGTTACATGCATCTGATCTTGGGTTCGGGGTCGGATCGACCGGGGCCGCCTACGTCCATCAGGGGGAGGGGAGGACGCCGGCGACCCCGGTCGATCCGCGGCCGTCAACCCGGGCCGGGATCCTCTCGGAGGAGGTGTTCGAGTCCCGCCATCTCCGCCAATCGCGTCCGCATCCGCTCGCGCTCGGCGGCGGTCTCGTGCGTCCACGGCACCCGGTGGGCGGGTCGCATCCTGCGGTCCATCCAGAGCCGGCCGCCCGCTGCGGCGGCTTCGTCGGAGGCGGCGAGCCAGACGATCGTGTCGGCGCCCTCGGCCGGGGTGCGGAGGATCGGGCCGAGGGTCGAGTGGAAGCGCGGGAGCGACTCGACGACGCCGGGCGTGTCGGCCCAGCCGGGGTGCATCGCGTGGACGCGGATGCCGCGCGGAGCGAGCTCCTCGTCGAGCCGGCCGGCGAGGATCACCTGGATCCGCTTGGCGTGGGCGTAGAAGGCGGGGCCGTCGAAGTCGCGCCGCTCGAGCTCGAGGTCGTCGGCGGCGAGCTTCTCGGTGTACATGCCGCCCGAGGTCACGAAGACGACCGACGCCGGCGCGCCGGCGGCGAGGGCGGGGACGAGCAGCTCGGTCAGGAGCAACGGCCCGAGGACGTGGGTGGCGAGGGTGAGCTCGCGGCCGTCGACGCTCGTCTCGCGCTCCTGCGTCATGACGCCGGCGTTGTGGACGAGGGCGGCGATGCCCGTGCCGAGCTCCTCGGCGAGAGCGGCGCCGAGCTCGCGAACGGAGGCGAGCGAGGACAGGTCGCCCCGGTGGAGGTGAAGCTCGTCGCTGCCGGTCGCCTCGCTGATTCGCGCGCGGGCGTCGGCACCGCGCTCGAGGTCGCGGACGACCATGTGCACGCGAGCGCCGAGCGCGGCGAACTGCTCGGCCGCCGCGGCGCCGATCCCGGAGTTCGCCCCGGTGACGACGACGTCGCGGCCGGCGAGCCGGCCCTCGGGGTCGGGGGAGGCGCCGGCGAGGCCGCGGACGCGGTAGCCGATCGAGCTGAAGCCGGGGAGCACGGTCCGGTCGAGCAGCCAGTCGACCGCTCCCGAACCACCAATCGTTTTCACCGCGTCCTTCATTGACTCCGTCGAGGCTAGCAGCTATGTTCAAGGTATGTCAAAGGTTCGTCCAATCAATGGCAACGGCGCGTCTCCGGGCGGCGAGTCGCTGATCCGCATCGGTGAGCTCGCCCGCCGGGCCGGGCTGCCGACGGCGACGTTGCGGGCGTGGGAGCGGCGCTACGGCATCGTCGAGCCGACCCGCGGCGAGTCCGGCTACAGGCTCTACTCCGCAGCCGACGAGCGTCGGTTGCGGGCGATGATCGCCCTGATCGGCCAGGGGGTGGCGCCGGCGGAAGCCGCCACCCGGGTGCTCGCGGCGACCGGCGCCGACGCCGCACTGCAGGCCCAGGCCGAGAGCGCCCCAGCGCCCGGGCTTCGGGCCGAGCTCTTCGCCGCCCTGCTCTCCTTCGACAACGCCACCTCCGAGCACGTCATGGACCGCGCCCTCGGCGTCCTCAGCCCCGACGCCTTCGTCCGCGAGATCGCCCTGCCGATCCTGCGCCGGATCGGCGACGGCTGGTCGAAGGGAGAAGTCACCGTCGCCCAGGAGCACTTCGCGAGCAACATCCTTCGCGGCCGGATGCTCGGCCTCGCCCGCGGCTGGGGCGGCGGCGGGGGACCGCTCGCCCTGCTCGCCTGCCCGCCGGGCGAGCACCACGACCTCGGACTGGTCGGCTTCGGCGTCGCACTGCGGGGACTGGGATGGAGGGTCACGCTGCTGGGCGCCGACACCCCGGTCGACACGATGATCTCCTGCGCCGAGGAGATCGAGCCCGACGTCGTCGTCCTCTGCGCGCTGGAGGAGTCGATCTTCGAGGACTCGGCCGAAGGGCTCCGCGAGCTCGCCGGGCACGCGCAGCTGATGATCGCCGGCACCGGGGCGAGCGGCGAGATCGCCGGTGCCCTCGGCGCCGCGGTCCTGGCCGAGGACCCGGTCGCCGCCGCGGGCTCGCTGGCCACCTGACCGTCAATCGGCTTTGCGGCTACGGTCGCGGGGTGGAGCGGTTGATCGTCGACGGCATGAACGTGCTCGGCTCGCGCCCCGACGGCTGGTGGCGCGACCGCCCGGCCGCGATGGCGGGGCTTACGCGGCGCCTCGACGCGCTGGCGGCGGGCGAGGAGATCGATCTCGCGATCGTCTTCGACGGCCGGCCGCACCGGCGGGTCGAGTCGGCCGCCGAGACGATCGCCGTCGGCTTCGCGCCGGGCGGCCCCGATGCCGCCGATCGTGAGATCGTCGCCCGCCTCCGCGCGGACCACGAGCCCGGCTCGATCGTCGTCGTCACCAGCGACCGGCGGCTCCGCAACTCGGTCAAGGCCGTCGGTGCCTCGAGCATCCCCGCCGGGGACCTACTCCGCCGCCTCGAGGCGTTCGAGCGCGGCGAATAGGATCAGCGGATGGGACGGCTGGCGCTGATCGGCGGGCACTCGATCCTCGGCAGCGACCCCGCGGCCGGGTTCGAGCCTCGTGACGTCGAGACCGCGCGCGGGAGCGTCCGCGTCCACGAGCGGGGCGGGCAGGTGCTGCTCCAGCGCCACGGGATCGACGGCTACACGACGGCGGCCAAGCTCGACCACGCACGCAACTTCGCGGCCCTCGCCGAGCTCGGGTGCGACCGGGCGCTGGCGATCGGCTCGGTCGGCGGCCTCCGGGCAGAGCTCGGGGTCGGCACGTTCCTCTGCCCGGACGACTTCATCGCCCTTCATCTCGGGCTGACGCTGCACGAGGGGCACGGGGGCGAGCTCGTGCCGGGGTTCGACGCCGCCTGGCGGCGGACCGTCCTCGACGTCTGGGCTCGCGTGGCCGAGCCCGAGGTGATCGACGGCGGCGTCTACTGGCAGGCGATCGGCCCGCGCTTCGAGACCCCCGCCGAGATCAGGCTGATCGCGACGCACGCCGAAGTGATCGGGATGACGATCGCCTCCGAGTGCGTCATCGCCCGCGAGATGGGAATCCCCTACGCGGCGGTCTGCGTCGTCGACAACCTCGCCAACGGCATTGCCTCCGAGCCGCTGTCGGTCGCCGGGTTCGAGGCCGGCAAGGACGAGAACCGCGCGCGTCTGACCGCCGCGATCGCGGCGGTCGCCGCCGAGCTCGAGCGGGGTGACGGCTGATGGGGATCTTCGTCGAGGGCGCGACTCTGGACGGCGGCCCGGCCGGCCTCCGGATCGAGCACGGCCTGATCGCGGCGCTCGGCCCCGACGCCGTCCCCGAGGCGGCCGACGAGCGGATCGACGGCGCCGGGACGGCGATCGTCCCCGGGCTCGTCAACGGCCACACCCATGCGGCGATGACGCTCTTCCGCGGCTATGCCGACGACCTGCCGCTGATGGAGTGGCTGCAGAAGCACATCTGGCCGGTCGAGGCCAGGCTCGACGACGACGACGTCTACTGGGGCACCCGCCTCGCCTGCGCGGAGATGATCCGGACCGGCACCGTTCGCTTCTGGGACATGTACTGGCGGCCGGGGGCGGTTGCGCGGGCGGTGACCGACGCCGGCGTCCGCGCGACGATCGGCCCGCCGCTGCTCGACGGCGGCGACCCGGCCCGGATCGACGAGGTCCGCCGTGCCGCCGGGGAGGGCCTGGCGGAGATCGAGGCGAACGCGAGCCCGCTGACCGCGCCGTCGCTGGCGCCGCACGCCGTCTACACGGTCTCGCCCGACTCCCTCGCCTGGATCGCCGCCGAGTCCGAGCGGCTCGGAATCCCGGTCCAGATCCACGCCTCCGAGACCGAGCAGGAGGTCGACGACTGTCTCGCCGCGCATGGGCTGCGGCCGGTCGAGCTGCTCGACCGGGTCGGGCTGCTCTCGCCGCGGGCGCTGCTCGCGCACGCCGTCTGGATCGACGAGAACGAGCGTGAGCTGATCGCCTCCTCCGGCGCGACCGTGGTCAGCAACCCGGTTGCGAACATGAAGCTCGCGGTCGGCCGTATCTTCGACCTTGGCGCCGCTCGCGAGCACGGCCTGCCGGTCGGGCTCGGGACCGACGGGGCAGGGTCCAACAACTCGCTCGACCTGTTCTCCGACGTCAAGCACTTCGCGCTCGGGCAGAAGCACCTCGCCCGGGACCCCGCCGCCGGGGCGGCGCCGCAGGCAATGGCGATCGCCCGCGGCGAGCTGGCGCCGCTGCTCGGCGCGACGCCGCTCGAGGTCGGTGCTCCCGCCGACCTGCTCCTGGTCCGGACCGACCGCCACGAGCTCGGGGTCGGAGCGCTCGATGCCGGCCTCGTCTACGCGGCTTCGGGCGGCGTCGTCGACACGACGATCGTCGCCGGCCGGGTGCTGATGCGCGGCGGCGTCGTCGACGGCGAGGACGAGATCCTCGAACGTGCCCGCGAGCGCGGGCGCCGACTCGGGCTGCTGGGCTGATGGGTGGCGAGCGCGAGGCCGAGGTCAGGGCCGGCGGCGGCGTCGTCGTCCGCGACGGCGGCGGCCGCATCGAGGTCGTTCTCGTCCACCGTCCGCGCTACGACGACTGGTCGCTGCCGAAGGGCAAGCTCGAACCGGGGGAGAGCTTCGAGGCGGGGGCCCTGCGGGAGGTCGAGGAGGAGACCGGGTTCCGCTGCGAGCTCGGCGACGAGCTCTCGCCGATCAGCTATCACGACCGCAAGGGCCGGCTCAAGATCGTCCGCTACTGGGCGATGAGCGTGCTGGACGGCGAGTTCACGCCGAACGAGGAGGTCGACGTTCTCGAATGGCTGCCGCTCGGCACGGCGGCGGAGCGGCTCGACTACGAGCACGACCGCAAGCTCCTCAGCGAGCTCCCGGCCGCCGGCGAGCTCTGATTCAGTCGATCGGGATGTGCTCGACGCGGTCGGCGCCGCTCTCGCGCTGCTCGAGTCGCTCGAGGTAGTGGTCGACGAGCGAGCGCAGCGTCAGCAGCGCCTCGCGGCCGACGTCGTCGAGCTGGCCGCGGAGCTCCGGGCCACCGGCGCCGCGGAGGATCTCGGCGCCGCGGCAGATCGGGCAGAGCTCGAGGCAGCGCGGGTCGGCCGGGTGGGAGGCCGTCCAGTCGCGGTCGGCGGACCAGTCAGGCCCGCTGCCGGTCCCGTCCTCCCGCGTCCCGTTCCCCTGCGGGGGCTCCTCCCGGAACGGGATCTCGGTCCGCCAGCTCGGCGGCGGGAGCGGATCTGTCTGCTCGTCGGGGGCGGTCATCTTCGAAGCTCACCTCGAGCGTGCCGGATTCGAGCCGGGCGCCGACCGGGCGGTGCCGGGCGAGGGCGGTCGGGAGGATGATAGTCCGCTTCTCGCGCCCCGCCCGGACGATCAGCTCCTGCCCGACCTTGCTGAGATCGAGCTCGGAGCGGTCGGCGAACGGGACCGGGATCGACAGCACCGTGCGGCCGTTCTCGGAGGTGATCCGCTGGGCGAGCTCGGTGTGCATGACCTTCTCGGGCTCGGTTCCGGCGAAGAGCTCCGCGCCGAGCCGATCGAGCATCTCCGGACCGACGACCTCCTCGGGGAAGTAGCGGGCGAGGAGCAGCGGCACCGGCGCGAATCCCTCGCGAACGGCCTCGAGCTGCTCGCGCTGGCGCTCGCGCCAGGCCCCGAAGTAGGAGTCGGAGAGCTCCTCCGGGAAGACCCTGTTGACGACCACGGCATCGGTCAGATAGCCGTAGAGGTTGAGGTAGGTGAACGTGCGCTGGGCCTCGCGGATGACCATCCGGTCGGGGTTCATCACGAGCCGGATCGAGGTCCGCTCGCGGTCGCGGAGGATCTCGTTCATGGCGACCAGGTTGCCGACGAGGCGCTGCACGTCGGCGAATACGTCGTCACCGGGCAGCGGCACGTCGAGGAACGTCTTCGCGAACGGGCGGGCCGCCGAGACGAGGCGGCGCTCCCAGGGCAGCACCTTGTCGAGCCACCAGCGGGCTACGTCCGGAAACGACAGCAGCCGCAGGGTCTCGCCGGTCGGCGCGCAATCGACGACGATCACGTCGAAGTCGCCGCTCGCGTGGTGGGAGCGGATCCGCAGGAGGCTGAAGAGCTCGTCCATGCCGGGCGGAACGGTCAGCTCCTCGGCGGCGACGCCGAGGACGCCGCGGTCGGCGAGGATCCGGCCGAGCCAGTCGCGGACGGCGGCCCAGTTCTCCTCGAGCTCGACCTGCGCCTCGATCTGCTGGGCCCAGAGCGACGGAGCGATCTCGCGGGGCTCCGGGCCGAGCTCCTGCTCGAGCGAATCGCCGAGGCTGTGTGCGGGATCGGTCGAGAGGACGATCGTCCGCAGGCCGCGCGCGGCACAGCTTCGAGCGGTCGCCGCGGCGACGCTCGTCTTGCCGACCCCACCCTTGCCCGTGTAGAGGATCGTCCTGGGGAGTCTCGGCGCGCTCTCGTCGGCGACCGGCACGGATCCAGGGTACTCTGACCGCGCCCGTTCGAGCGGGGCGGGCGCCCGGATCTTGCGAGCGAGAATGACAATCGCGCTGCTTCTGCTCGCCGTGCCGGCGGGGCTGGTCGTGCTGCCGGGATGTGGCGGCAGCGGCAGCTCCGACGCCGATCCCCAGGAGGTTCTCGACACCGCGCTCGGCGCCGGCGAGGGCACCGACAGCGGCGTTCTCGACATCACCCTCGGCGTCGAGTCGAGCGGCGGGCAGGAGGGCAACCTCGGCGCCGAGGTGAAGGGCCCCTTCCAGTCGAACGGGACCGGCAACCTGCCCTCGGTCGACTTCGACGTGGCCGCGTCGATCGACTCCGGCGCCACGAGCTTCGACTTCGACGGCGGCCTCACGATCACCGGCGACGGTCTCTGGGTCGGCTTTCAGGGCGACGATTTCCAGCTCGACGACGCGACCTTCCAGGCGGTCAAGGCCTCCTATGAGCAGTCCGCCTCCGAGCAGTCCGGGGAGGGCGAGGGATCGCTCGAGCAGTTCGGCATCGACCCGCAGAGCTGGGTCACCGGCCTGACGAACGACGGCACCGAGGATCTCGACGGCACGGAGGTGGTTCACGTCTCCGGCACCGCCGACGTCCCGAAGCTGATCGCCGACCTCAACGACGTCGCCGCGCAGACCGGCCAGGCGTCCGACCTCGACGCGACCTCGCTGCAGCAGCTCGAGGACACGGTCACCGACGCGACGATCGACGTCTACGCGGCCGAGGACGGCTACTCGCTGCGGAAGATCGAGGTCGGCCTGACGCTCGCCGATCCCCGCGGCGGCTCCGGCGAGGTGACCGTGAACCTCGGGATCGGGATCTCCGACCCGGGATCCGATCAGTCGATCGAGCCGCCGTCCGACGCGCAGCCGCTCGACGACCTCCTCAACCAGATTCCGGGCGGCGCGGCCGCACTCGGCGGTCTCGGTTCGAGCCCGGGCTCGGCCCAGTCGGCGCAGCCCGAGGTCTCCGGCAGCGCCGAGAAGTACTACGACTGCGTCGCCGAGGCGAAGACCTCGGAGGCCGTCCAAGACTGCGTGAGCCTGCTCGGCGGATGAACGGTCGCGGACCGGCACTGAACAGGGACTTCCTCACCGGTCCCGACGGATGGCCCTACCTGTTGGTGCCGTTCATCCCGCTGGCGATCGCGCTCGACGTCGCCGGCGCCTCGGCGGGGATGATCTTCTTCGCGGCGGCGATCGGGATCATCCCGACGGCGGCGCTGATGGGGCGGGCGACGGAGGAGCTGGCGGAGCGCTCCGGCCCCGGCATCGGCGGCCTGCTCAACGTCACGTTCGGCAACGCGCCGGAGCTGATCATCGCGCTGTTCGCGCTCGCCGAGGGGCTGCAGGAGGTCGTCAAGGCCTCGATCATCGGCTCGATCATCGGCAACGTCCTGCTCGTGCTCGGCGCCGCGATGGTCTCGGGCGGCGTCGGCCGTCCCGGCCAGGTCCAGAAGTTCGACCGGACCGCGGCATCGACCCAGTCGACGATGCTCTTCCTCGCGGCCGCGGCGCTGCTGATGCCGGCGATCTTCGAGCTCGTCGAGGGTCGCGGCCTTCCCTCGGTCGGCCCCGAGCTCGTCGACTACGGGTCGACGATCGAGTTCCTGTCGCTGGCCGTCAGCGTCGTGCTGATCCTCTGTTACGTCGCCGGCCTGTTCTTCTCGCTGAAGACGCACAGCGACGTCTTCAACCCGCGCTCCGACGGCCACCGGCCCGGAGGGCATGCCGAAGCCGGGGACGGGACCGAGGAGACCGTAGACGCCGATCGCGCCGACGAGCCCGACGACACCTGGGGCTGGTCGGTGCGCGCCTCGGTGATCGCCCTCGCGATCGCCGGCGTCGCCGTCGGGGTGATGTCGGAGGTCCTGGTCGGCTCGATCTCGGAGGCATCGGAATCGATCGGGCTCAGCGAGTTCTTCATCGGCGCGATTGTCGTCGCGATCGTCGGCAACGCCGCCGAGCACTGGGTCGCGGTGCTGGTCGCCTTCAAGGGCAAGATGGACCTCGCCGTCAACATCGCGATCGGGTCGGGCGCGCAGGTCGCGCTGTTCGTCGCCCCGGTCCTGGTCTTCGCGTCGTTCCTGATCGGTCCGAGCCCGATGCCGCTCGTCTTCAACGGCTTCGAGCTCGGGGCGATCCTGCTCGCCGCACTGATCGCCAATGCGGTCGCCTCCGAGGGCGAATCGACCTGGTTCGAAGGGGTGCAGCTCCTCGCCGTCTACGCTGTGTTCGCGATCGCGTTCTTCGCGGCGTAACAGGTCTCATGGGCGCCGCCATTCTCCTCGCCATCAGCTTCGCGATCATCCTCGCGGGCGCACTGGTGTTCACGAACGCCGTCGAGTGGCTCGGCCACCGCCTCGACATCGGCCAGGGCGCCACCGGGAGCATCCTCGCCGCGGTCGGCACGGCGATGCCGGAGACCCTGATCCCGATCGTCGCGATCATCGGCGGCGCGGAGGGGTCCGAGGACGTCGCCATCGGAGCGATCATCGGTGCGCCGTTCCTGCTGGCGACGCTGGCGATGGCCCTCGTCGGGACGTCGGCTTTCATCTTCCAGCGGCGCCGCGAACAGGGGCTCGCGCTCAAGGCCGACATCGAGACGCTCGACCGCGACCTGATCTTCTTCCTCGTCTTCTTCGGGGCGGGCCTGCTCGCCGGGGTCGCGTTGCCCGACGCCCTCCACATCCCGCTCGCGGTCGTGTTCTTCGCCTCCTACCTGTTCTACGTCCGGGCGACGCTGCGCTCCGGCGGCGAGGTCCAGGAGGCCGAGACGATCGGCCGTCTCTACATGGACCGCGGCGACGACGACCAGCCGCCGACGAAGCTGATCGCGCTCCAGCTCGCCGTCGGCCTCGCGGCCATCGTCGGCGGCGCCCACCTGTTCGTCGAGGAGATGATCCACGTCGCCGAGTCGCTCGGCGTCGAGGCGCTCGTCCTCTCGCTGATCCTCGCTCCGCTCGCCACCGAGCTGCCGGAGAAGATCAACAGCTTCTTCTGGATCCGGGAGGGCAAGGACAGCCTTGCGCTCGGGAACATCACCGGGGCGATGGTCTTCCAATCGACGATCCCGATCGCCTTCGGCCTCGCGCTGACCGGCTGGGAGCTCGACCGCTTCGCCGTCGTCTCCGCGGGCCTCGGCCTCGCCGGCGGCGCCCTCGCCTACTTCACCCTCCGCACGCGCGGCCGCTTCGAGCTGCTCCCGGTCACGACCTGGGCGGCGTTGTTCGGAGCGTTCCTCGCCTACGTGCTCGCGACGGCCTAGGTCGCGGGCTCGGAGAGCGTCGAGGTACAAGGTCGTCGATGGCACCTGCGACGCTGGCCGAGCGCGGCGGTTAGGATCCGAGACCTTGCACGGCGGTGGGAGACATGGGCGCACCGCTAGGGCCTTCTCTATGGTCGTGGTCGCTGCGGCTCTCATTGTCGCCTCGTCGCTGGCGCCCGGCGTCAGCTTCGGGACGGGGGCGGGGACCGAGGCGGCGGTCGCGGGCCAGTCGGTTAGCGACGAGGTCGCAGTCTCGTCCAGGCCAGGCAGGGCCGGCGACGCCGGTCGCATCAGCGCCGGAAATCGCTTCACCTGCGCGATCCGGGCCGACCGCACTATCGCCTGCTGGGGCGATGGTTACCAAGATGCGGTGAGTCCTCCCGCCGGCCGATTCCTCTCGCTGGATGCTGGCGACGTTCATGCCTGCGCGATTCGCACCAACGGATCGGTCGCGTGCTGGGGCTGGGGAGGCAACGGACGAGCGAATCCGCCCGCCGGAAGCTTCGAATCGGTTAGCGCCGGCGGCGACCACACTTGCGCAATCCGCTCGGACGAATCGATCGCCTGTTGGGGAGACGACTACCTAGGCCAGGCAACCGAGCCGGCCGGAAGCTTCAAATCGGTGAGCGCCGGAGGCAACCACACCTGCGCAATCCGCACGGACGACTCGATCGTGTGCTGGGGCGCGGGCTACGATGGTCAGGCGAACCTGACCGGTAGCTTCAAATCGGTGAGCGCCGGCGGCAACCGCACCTGCGCGATCCGCTCTAACGGCTCGATCAGGTGCTGGCGCAAAGGCTTCGACGGCGAAATGACGCCGAAGGCCGGCAGGTACAGGTTGCTCAGCGCGGGCGGCCACAGCTGCGCAATCCGCACGAACGGGTCGGTCGCGTGCTGGGGCGACGACGAGTACGGAGGGGCGAATCCACCGGGCGGCCACTTCCGGTCGGTGGCTGTGGGCGGCCGCCACACGTGCGCGATCCGCAGCGACGATTCGATCGCCTGTTGGGGCGACGACTACAACGGCCAGGCGAACCCACCCGTCGGCACTTACAGGTCGGTCAGTACCGGCAACGGCCATATCTGCGGGGTCCAAACCGATAAGTCGATCGTCTGTTGGGGCGACGACTACTACGGCCAGGCAAGCCCGCCGCCGGGCAGGTTCAGATCGGTGAGCGCCGGCGGCGACCACACGTGCGCGATTCGCAAGGATCGGTCGATCGCCTGCTGGGGCGATGTTTCCGAGGGCCGGAGAAACCTGCCATCCGGCAAGTTCAAAGCGGTGAGCGCGGGCGGCGACCACATCTGCGCGCTCCGAACCAACAAGTCGATCGCCTGTTGGGGCAACGATTCTTACGGCCAGGCAAGCCCGCCGCCGGGCAGGTTCAGATCGGTGAGCGCCGGCGGCGGCCACACCTGCGCGCTCCGAGCCGACAATTCGATCGCCTGCTGGGGTTACGACCTCTTCGGCCAGGCAACCGCGCCCGCCGGCAGGTTCACATCAGTGAGCTCGGCCCGCGGCCAGAGCTGTGCGATCCGGCGCGGCGGCGCGCGCGATGGCGAGATCGCCTGCTGGGGCACGAACTTCTCCGGCTGGTGCGACGACGAATGTAATGAGCCGCCGGGTGATCCGATCGGTCCGCCCGCGGGCCGCTTCAAGCAAGTCAGCGCCGGTCTCGGCCACGCCTGCGCGATCCGGCGCGCGGGCACGGTCGCCTGCTGGGGCGACGACGAGTACGGGGGCGAAGCGACTCCGCCGGCCGGCAGGTTCGAGTCGGTCAGCGCTGCCAGTTCCGGCTATGACGACGGATTCGCCTGCGGCGTCGTCACCTCGCGCCGGGTCTGGTGCTGGGGGGCCCTTGCGAGACAGCCGCTCTCCGCGCACCGCCTCCACCACTGAGGGCGATATCGAAGCGCTCCGCCGGAGGATCCGGGGACCCCGATGCGCATACCGCCATCAGGGTCCTGAGTTCTTACGGGGTGTGAGAGGCGCATGCGCGCAACCGCCACGGGGTTTCGTGGTGGTCGTCGATCAAGCGGTGATCGCCGCCTCGCCGGCGGCGCCCTCGCCTAGCCGCTGAAACCGCGAGCGGCCCAGATGCCCGGGCCGCTCACAAGCGCTCTCGTCACCCCTTCGGCGTCGTTTCAGCCTCCGTTCCCGATCGCGTAGCCGAAGGTCAGGCAGGTGACACCGGGAATGTCGCTCCCCGAGCCCCACTGCACGACGACGCTGTCACCGGTGCCGGAGACGTAGCGGACCTGACCGACTAGCTCCCGACTCGTCTGGCCGGGGTGCAGGTTCAACGAATCCCCGGGATTGAAGTCGTCGTCATTGCCTGAGGTCTCGCTCAATCCGGCACGAACCGTGTTGAAGTAGATCTCGCTGTTGGCGACGGTCGTCTCAGCCGTGATCGTGTCATTCGTACCGTTGCAGTCCGCTCGCATCTGCAGGCCGTTCAGGTCGAGGATCACCTCGTTGGCGGCACCGGCCGGACGGAAATCGATCTGCACGACCTGGTTGCCGTCGACCGTGTCCGCATTGGCGACGGACAGGCCCGGCGCCTTCGCCTTGATCTGCTTGTTCGCCTGCTTCTTGGCGATCGACTTGACCTTGGACTTGGTGATCTTGTTCAGCGCCTCGGGCCCGGCGACCGCGCCGCCGACGGCCACGAATACGAGCGCCAAGGATGCGAACAGGACAGCCGGTACATACCGGTAGCCGCTGGAGAACCTCATCAGAGCTCCCTCCCCTCGAATTAGGAAACGGGGATGCCCGGCAGGGGCAGACCCGACTTGCGAGCACTCTCCTCACTCGCTCTTCCTGTGTCAAGTCACTTGGACAGAATGACCAGCGACCGGCTGGATGCAAATGCCGTCGAGGGTCTAGGCGCCGAGCTCGTCGAGGGCGCCGAGCACGAGGTCGTCGTGCTTCTTCGGCTGGACCTTCGGGAAGACCCGGGCGATCTTGCCGTCGGGGTCGATAACGAACGTCGAGCGCTGGACGCCCATGTACTTCTTGCCGTACATGCTCTTCTCGGTCCAGGCCCCGTAGGCCTCGGCGACGGCATGGTCGGGATCGGCGAGGAGCGTGAATCCGAGCCCGTACTTGTCGTCGAACTTGGCCACGGCCTCGACCTCGTCCGGCGAGACGCCGAGGACGCGAGCCCCGTGCTTCGCGTACTCGGACGAGCGGTCGCGAACGCTGCATGCCTGGGTCGTGCAGCCGGGCGTGTCAGCCCGCGGGTAGAAGTAGAGGACGACCCACTGGCCGCGGAGGTCCTTCAGGGCGACCTTCTCCCCCGACTGGTCGGCGAGCTCGAACTCTGGCGCCTTCGCGCCGGCCTCGGGCATCGCCGCGCTCACTACTCGTCCTCGAGGTCGGGGTCCGGCTCGAGCTCGGGATCGTCGTCCTCGTCGAGCGCGTCGTCGACCGCGATGCTCGTCGCCTGCGAGGCGGCGCCGGGATGGCGGCGGCTGTGGAACTCCTCGAGCGCCTCCTCGAGAAGCGTCTCGTCGACCGGGACCTCGTCGGAGACCCGGACCCACTCGGTCCCCTCGGTCACCTCCTCCTCGAAGACCTCCTGGTCGACCGTCGCCGAGTCCTCGACGATGATCACCACCTCGGTCTGAGGGTTGACGTAGGTGCCCGGCTGGACGGCGAGCTGGTCGAGCTCGTAGATGTCGCCGATATCGGCCACGTGCCTGCGCTTTATACCCGAGCGGACGGCTATTGACCGAGAGATTCCAGATCCGTCAACTGGCGCCTGACCTCGGCGTCGACGTCGAGCGGCTCCTTGCCCTGGCGGGCCCGGCGGCGGTTGCGTGCCTCGACGAGCTGGCGAACCTCGGCGACGAGGGCGGGATCGGCCTTCAGCTCGACGGCCGCGGGCGCGGTCAGCCGCTTCAGCTCGGCCTCGATGTCGATCGGCGTTTCACCGCGTTCGATCTGGCGGAACGCCTTCGCCTCGAGCATCTGGCGGATCTCGGCTTCGCGAGCGGCCCGGGTCATCGTCGTGCCGAGGTCGGAACCGGGCCGGCCGTGGTCGTGGTCCATCGCGAAGGCTCCCTTGCCGATCTCCCGGTAGACGGCGCCCGAGCCCGCGAACGCGATCGCGGCGATCGGAGCGACCAGGAGGACGACGACGATGATCACCTCGCCGTTGCTGATTGCGAACGGCAGCACCCGTTCAGGGTAGCGCCGCCCGCGCCCGGCGCGGGGGACTCAGGCCGTCGCCCTGCGCCGGGCGAGGCGGCCCCGCAGGCCGCCCTCGCGGCGGCGGTCCTTGAGGATCCGCTGTGCCGCGTTGTGGCCGGATGCGGCCATGACGCCGCCGCCGGGATGGGTGCCGGCACCGCAGAGGTAGAGACCGTGCAACGGCGTCGAGTACTTCGCCAGGCCCGGGGTCGGCCTCATGAAGGCCATCTGCGCGATGTCCTGCTCGCCCTGGAAGATCGAGCCGTCGACGAGTCCGAAGATGTCCTCGAGGTCGGGCGGGGCCAGTACCTCGCGCTCGAGGATGGACCCCTCGAGGTTGGTGGCGAACTGGCCGATGCTGCTGACGCAGGTGTCGGCGTACTTCTCGCGGGAGCCCTCCGGCCACTGCTCGTGCTCGGTCGGGCCGTACTGGGTGAACATCGTCGCGATCCAGCGGTCGTCGTCGGTCAGGGACGGATCGACCGAGGAGGGGACCTCCATCTCGACGTAGGGGTTCTCGGCGGGGACGCCGCGGACCGCGTCCTGCCAGGCACGTTCGAGGTAGTCGAGCGAGGGGCACCAGTTGACGCCGGCCGTGAGCAGGTGCCTGGAGTCCTCCTCGCTGAGGCCCTCGTAGACGGGAGCCTCGGAGAGGACCATGTTGATCTTCACCGACGCCCCGCGGGTCCGGTAGGCCTCCATGTCCTCGCGGATCTCGTCCGGGAAGTTCTCGCCGCCGGCGAGGTCGAGGATCGTGGTCTTCGGATGCGCGCCCGAGGCGACGATCGGGGCCCGGTGGACGGTGCCGTCGGCGAGCGTAACGCCGATGACGCGGCCGCCGGCGGAGTCGATGCTGACGACCTCGGCGTCGGTCCTGATCTCGGCGCCGGCGGAGCGCGCGCTCGCGGCGATCGCCTCGCTGATCGCGCCCATCCCGCCGACGACCTGGCCCCAGGAGCCGACCTGGCCGTCGAGCTCGCCGAGCGCGTGATGCAGGAGGTTGTAGGCGGTGCCGGGGGAGTAGGGGCCGGCCCAGACGCCGACGACGCCGGTCGAGGCGATCGAGCCCTTCAGGTAGTCGTTCTCGAAGAGGCTGTCGAGCCAGTCGCCGACCGACATCGTGAAGATCCGGATCAGCTGCTGGACGTCGCGCTGCGACATGCCGGCGATCCGGCCGGCCTCCTTGAGCAGGCCGGCGACGTCGGCGGGGGCCTTCGACCCGGGGGCCGGGGGGTTGCGGATCATCATCGGCCGGACGAAGTCGGCCGCCATGAACAGCAGCTCCTCGAACTTGCCGTACGCCTCGGCGTCCTTCTTGCTGAAGCGGGCGATCGACTCCTGGGTCTTGACGACGTCGTCGTGGAAGATGATCGGCCCCTCGGGGGTCATCGCCGCGTAGGCGGGATCGAGCGGGTAGGCCTTGTAGCCGTAGCGCTTGAGCTCGAGGTCGGCCACGACCTTCGGCTGCAGCATCGAGACGACGTAGGAGCAGCGGGAGACGCGGGCTCCGGGCCAGACCTCCTCGGTGACGCAGGCGCCGCCGAGGATCGGGCGCCGCTCGAGGATCAGGGTGCGCAGCCCGGCGTGGGCGAGATAAGCGCCGGTGGTGAGGCCGTTGTGGCCGCCGCCGACCACGATCGCGTCCCAGTTCCCACCTCCGCTCGCCGTGGCGGGGGCGTTCCCGTTGGTCGAGGCGGACGCGGACGCGGTGGTGCTCCCTGTGCTCTCCATCTGCGGAAAGCTAACAGATCGTACAATTGACTACAAGGTCAACAGCCGCCCCTCGAGCCCCTAGACTCCCCCGCGATGACAGATCTCCAGACACTCGCCAAGCAGCATCTGATGCTGCATTTCTCGGACATGACCCTCGAGGCGGAGGACATCCCGGTCCTCGTCAGGGGCGACGGCTGCCACATCTACGACGACCAGGGCAACCGCTACATCGACGGCCTCTCGGGCCTCTACTGCACGAACCTCGGGCACTCCCACGGCGAGGAGATCGGCGCCGCCGCCGCGGCGCAGATGGCGACGCTTCCGTTCACCACCAACTGGACGACGGCCCACCCGCCGTCGATCGACCTCGCGACGAAGCTCGCCGAGCTCGCCCCCGACGGCTTCGAGCGGACGTTCTTCACGTCGGGCGGCTCGGAGTCGGTCGAGTCCGCCTACAAGATGGCGCGCCAGTGGCATCAGGCCAACGGCGAGCACGAGAGGAAGAAGGTCATCGCCCGCCGCGACGCCTACCACGGCACCTCGCTCGGAGCCCTTTCGTTCACCGGGATCCCGGTCTGCCGGACGCCGTTCGAGCCCCCGGCGGTCCCGACCCGCCACGTCTCCTCGACCAACGCCTACCGCCACCACGCCGGCCACGACGACGCCGCCTTCACGAGCGCGCTGCTCGCCGAGATCGAGGACGTGATCGAGTTCGAGCGGCCGGAGACGATCGCGATGATCATCATGGAGCCCGTCCAGAACGCCGGCGGCTCGATCGTGCCGCCGGCCGGCTACTGGGACGGCGTGCGCGAGATCTGCGACAAGCACGGGATCCTGCTGGTCTCCGACGAGGTGATCTGCGCCTATGGCCGGATCGGCGAGTGGTTCGGCGCCCAGCGCCTCGGCTCGCAGCCGGACATGATCACCTTCGCGAAGGGCCTCACCGGAGCGCACTTCTCGATGGGCGGGCTGCTGATGAACGACAAGGTCGCCGAGCCCTTCCTGACCGGCAGGAACGACTACCTGCACGGGATCACGTTCGGCGGTCACCCCGTCGGATCGGCGATCGCGCTGAAGGCGATCGAGATCATGGAGCGCGAGAACGTGCTCGACAACGTCCGCTCGAACGAGCCGCGGGCGCTGGAGCTGCTCGAGAGCCTGAAGGACATCCCGATCGTCGGCGACGTCCGCGGCCTCGGCCACTTCTTCGCGATCGAGTGCGTCAAGGATCAGGACACGCGCGAGCCGCTGACCGAGGAGGAGGCGGGCTGGCTGCTCAAGGACGTCCTCTCCGACAAGCTGTTCGAGAACGGGATGATCTGCCGACTCGACGACCGCGCCGAGCCTTTCGTCCAGATCGCGCCGCCGCTGGTCGCCGACATCGGCCTGTTCGAGGAGATCACCGACATCCTCCGCATCGGCCTGACGCACGCCGCCGAACAGCTCGAGTCGGGCGTTCCGGCTTAGGCGGCTGCGCGCCGCGCGACCGCGTCGACGGCGGTGCAGCCGCCCGGTCCGGCCAGGACCGGGTTCAGCTCGAGCAGCGACAGGCCCTCGGTCAGCAGCAGCTCGCCGGCGGCCGCGGCCGCCGACGCCACGGCCGCGACATCGGCCGGCTCGCGGCCGCGCCCGCCGGTGAGGAGCGCCGCCCCGCGCAGCCCCCGGAGCGCCGTCTCGACGCGGTCCGGAGATGCGGGCAGCGGGATGATCGCGACGTCGTCGAGCGCCTCGGTCCAGATCCCGCCGATGCCGACGACGAGCGCCGGGACGACGGCGTCCGCGCGCGCGGCGACGAGCAGCTCCACCCCGGGCGCGGCCATCCGCTCCACGAGCAGCTCTGCGTCCGCGGCGAGGGGCAGCCCGAGGAGCCGGGCCGCGGCCTCGGCGACTTCGTCGCCGCTCTCGAGCCCGAGGGCGATCGCTCCGGCGTCGCTCTTGTGCTGGATCGCCGGCGAGGACAGCTTCAGGGCCACGGGTAGGCCGAGCTCGGCCGCCGCCGCGGCGGCGGCCGCCGGGTCCGCCGCCGTGCGGCCCGCCGGGACCGGGATGCCGGCACCGGCGAGGAGCGCCTTGGCCTCCGCCTCCGAGAGCCAGTCCCCGGCGTCGCCGCGGGCGGCGGCGGCGGATGCCGCCGAGATGTCGCGCAGCCGACCCGGATCGCCGGGCGGGCGCCGAAGCTCGGCGGCGCAGCGGACCGCGGTGTGGAGGCCGGCGACCGACGCGACCCCGCGATCGGCCAGCTCGCGGATGATCGTGTCGCCGATCAGGTCGGGGAGGGTGGAGGCGAAGAGCGGGACCGCCGCCGAGCGCTCGGCGCCGTCCGCGAGGCCTTCGCGGGTGGCGCGCCAGCCGGGCTCCGTTTCGGCCGAGAGCTCCTCGGGGGTGTCGTGGAAGATCACCATCTGGTCGATCGCGGGGTCGTCGCCGACGGCCGCGACGATCGCGGCGAGGCGCTCGCGCTCGGCCCAGATCTGTGACGTGTAGTCGAGCGGGTTGCCGATCGTCGCGGCCTCGGTGAGGAGCTCGTCGAGGCGCTCCCGGGTCGACTCGGCGAGCGGGGGAAGGGGGAGCCCGACGCGGTCGGCCTCGTCGGCGGCGATGCCGGAGTCGCCGCCGGAGCAGGTCAGGAACGCGACGCCGCCGGTGCGGTCGGGACGAGCCCGGGGCTCGGCGAGGACCCGCGCGATCTCGAGCAGCTCGTGCGGCTCGCGGGCCCAGCAGGCGCCCGCCTCTTCGATCAGGGCCCGGAACACCCGCTGGTCGCCGGCGAGCGAGCCGGTGTGGGCGGCCGCCGCTCCGGCGCCGGCCTCGGAGGAGCCGACCTTGAGCACGACGACGCCGATCCCGTGATCGGCGCAGTCGGCCAGCGCGGCGGCGAGCCGTTCGCCGTCGCCGTCCTCCTCGAGGAACATCGCGATCGAGCGGACCCCGTCGGCGGCGCAGAGCGCGCCGAGCCAGTCGCTCGCGTCGCAGACGGCCTGATTCCCGGTCGAGACGATCGTGTGAAAGCCGATGCCGCGCCGCGACCCGAGCGCGTTGACGGCGACGTTGCCGCTCTGGGAGATCATCGCGACGCCCCCCGTAGGCAGCGACTGGACGGAGTCGCCCCAGAGCCCGGCCCGCGCCGGGAAGTTGACGATCCCGTTGCCGTTCGGCCCGCAGACCGGGAACGAGGCGGCGCGGGCGGTCGCGACGAGCCGGGCCTCCAGTTCGCGCCCCGATTCGACCTCGCCGAGTCCGGCCGAGACGACGACGGCGCCGCCGCAGCCGAGGGCGACGGCGTCGGCGATCGCATCGGGGACGGCCGGCGCCGGGACGGCTACGGCGACCGCGTCGACGGGGCGGGGGAGGTCGCTAAGCGCCGGAACGCACTCGACGTCGCGGATCCGCTCGCGCTTCGGGTTGACGCCCCAGAGCTCGCCGTCGTAGCCGAGCCGGGCGAGGTTGCGCAGGAGGGTGTCGCCGTAGGCGCCCTCGCGGTCGGTCGCACCGACGACCGCGATCGATCGCGGCGCGAGCAGGCGGGAGAGACCCTCCGTGTTCATGCTCACCTGCTCAGTGAAGCATGCGCTCGACGCCGCGGCGTTCGAGGCCGCGCACCGTCACGAGGCGCTGGATCTCGCTGGTGCCCTCCCAGATCCGGTCGACCCGGAGCTCGCGGAGGAACCGCTCGGCCACGTTCGAGCGCAGGTAGCCGCGCCCGCCGAAGGCCTGGACGCAGCGGTCCGCGCAGCGCCAGGCGTTCTCGCTGGTGAAGAGCTTCGCCATCGAGGCCTTGCCGTGGACGACCTTGAGGTCGACGCCGCGATCGGCCATCTCGGCGACGGTCAGGGTCAACAGGCGCCCGGCGGCAGCGTCGGCCGCCGAGTCGGCGAGCGGGAACGAGACGCCCTGGTAGTCGAGGATCCGGCTGCCGCCCTGCTCGCGGCTCGCCGCCCAGGCGACCGTCTCGTCGAGCAGCCGCCACATCGCCCCGACGCAGCGGGCGGCGATCCCGAGCCGCTCCTCGAGGAACCAGGCACGCTGGAGGTCGTCGCCACCGCCGATGCCGCCGATCGCGTCGTCGGCGGAGACCTCGACGTCGCGGAAGACGATCGTCGGGTGCCCGTCCGGATAGGAGTGGGTGAAGGCGGGGTCGTCGATGATCTCGACGCCCGGGGCCTCGCGGTCGATGACGAAGAGGGTCGGCAGCTTCTCGCCATCCTGGATGACGTTCGTCATCACGATGTAGACGGCGGCGACGTCGCCGGTCGTCACGAACCACTTCTCGCCGTTGATCCGGTAGCCGTCGGCGGTGGGCTCGGCGATCGTGGCGATCAGGCTCGGGTCGGAGCCGGCGTCGCGCTCGGTCACCGCGTAGGCGTCGCGGATCTCGCCGCGCAGCGCCGGGAGCAGCCACCTATCGATCTGGGCGTCGGAGGCGTGATGCCAGACGTTGTAGGCGTTCGGGACGTGCCAGTGGATCGCGTTGGTGCTGCGGCCCCACTGCTCCTCGACGAGAGCCCACTCCATCCGGCTCCAGCCCTGGCCGCCGTAACGGGGATCGTGCAATCCGCCGGTGAGCCCGGCATCGGTCGCCGCCCGCTTGACGTCCTCGATGACGTCGTCGGGAAGGATGCCGTCGCGTCGCTCGGCCTCCTCTTCGAGGGGGAACAGCACGTCCTCGGTGAACGCGCGGGCGCGGGACTGGATGTCCCTGGCGCGGTCATCGAGCTCGAAGGGGATCTCGTCCATGCCAAGGGCTCCCGTCTGGTAGGTGGCGCTCTCCAACTTGACCGGCACCCTAACATAGATTGATCGATTGACTACAAGGTCAACCGATACGATTTCCGGCAGCGACAGAGAGGAAGAGACAGGACATGGCGACGAGCGCAGTCGCGACGAACGGCAAGCTCCACCTCGACCCCGCCGACGTCCGGGCGACCCTGCAACCGGTCGAACGGGCTTCGATGCTGCCGCCGGCGGCATTCGTCGACCCGGCCGTGCTCGAGTGGGAGATGGACAACGTCTTCTCCGGCTGGATCTGCCTCGGCCATGCCTCCGTGGTCGCCGAGCCCGGGAACTGGCTGATGCGCGAGATCGGCCCGAGCAGCGTCTTCGCGATGACCGGTGCCGACGGGGTAGTCCGCGCCTTCCTCAACGCCTGTCGTCACCGCGGCGCCCGGATCGTCGAGGAGACAGAGGGCAAGGTCCGGCGGCGGATCCAGTGCCCCTACCACGCCTGGTCCTATGACCTCGACGGCAGCCTCGTAGCCGCGCCGCACATGGACGAGGTCGAGAACTTCGACCGCGGCTGCTTCGGCCTGATCGAGGTCCGCTCGGCGGTCGTCGGCGGTCTGGTGCTCGTCGACCTCGGTGGCGAGGCGCCCGAGCCCGCCGACCACGTCGGCGACCTGCTCGGCTTCCTCGACCGCTGGCACGTCGGCTCGCTCCAGCGCGCCCGCGGCACCGTCTACGAGGTCGAGGCGAACTGGAAGGGGATCGCCGAGAACTACAACGAGTGCCTGCACTGCCCCGGCGTCCACCCGGAGCTGAACGCGCTCAGCGACTATCGCAGCGGCGACTCGCAGTTCGGCTCCGGCCGCTGGTGTGGCGGCTCGATGACCCTGAACGAGGGCGCCGACACGATGGGAACCGGCGAGGGCCACGCGACGACGCGGCCGCCGATCGCCGGCCTCGACGAGAGTGAAGTCAACTCCGTCTACTACTTTTCGCTGTTCCCGAACGCCCTCGTCTCGCTCCATCCCGACTACGTGATGCTCCACACCCTCTGGCCGAAGGCGCCCGATCGCACCGAGGTGACCTGCGAGTGGTTCTTCGAGCCCGAGACGATGGCGAGACCCGACTTCGACCCCAGCGATGCCGCCGACTTCTGGGACACGGTCAACCGTCAGGACTGGTACGTCTGCGAGCTGACCCAGCGCGGCGTGCGGACGAAGGGGTACACCGCCGGCCGCTACTCGGCCGACGAGGGCGACGTCCACCGCTTCGACACGCTGGTGGCGGAGAAATACATAGAAGCCCTCGGTTAGGGCGAAGGAGATCGGCAATGCGGCACAGGGTTCCCGTCAAGCGACACCCAACGATCCGGCGGAAGCGGGCGCGAAGCGGAGCATTCCGCCGGGGTGATCGATGAATGCCATCGCAGCCAAGCTCGGCGAGGTGGGCCTCCCGGCCCCCGTCTCCGAGCTCGCCGCCAAGGACTGGGACGTCGTCATCGTCGGCGGCGGCCACAACGGCCTGACCGCTGCCGCCTACCTCGCCCGCGCCGGGCGCTCCGTCCTCGTTCTCGAGCGCCGCGAGCGGCTCGGCGGCGCCTGCACCCTCGAGCGACCCTTCGACGACGACCGCTACGTCGTCAGCCCGTGCGCCTACGTCGTCGGGCTGCTCGACGACGTCGTCATCGACGAGCTCCAGCTCCACCAGCGCGGATTCAAGTACTGGATGGCGGACCCGAACCTCTGGGTGCCGTTCGAGGACGGCACCTCGTTCGGGCAGTTCCTCGACGACGACGCGACCCAGCGGAGCCTCGACGCCCTCGGGCTCTCGAAGAAGGACGTCGACGGCTACTGGGCCTACGAGGAGCTGTTCGACGACGTCCGCAAGCTGCTGCGCAAGGGCGAGCGCGACGCCTGGCTCGGCGACACGCCGACGCGCGAGGAGATCGAGGCGATGCTCGGCGGCGACGAGGAGAAGATCGCGCTCGTCTTCGAGGACTCGATCGCCGAGGTCCTCGACCGCTACATCGACGACGAGCGGGTCAAGACGGCCCTCTACGGGCAGGGGATCATCGGCACCTGGGGCGGACCCCACGAGCCCGGGACCGCCTCGATCAAGCTCATGCACTACCAGGGCGACATGGGCGATCAGGGCCCGGTCTGGGGCTACGTCGAAGGCGGGATGGGAATGATCAGCTTCGCGATCGCGGACGCCGCCGCGGAGGCGGGCGCAAGCCTCGCCTGCGACGTCCCGGTCGCCAGGATCCTGCCCGGGGAGGGGGTCGAGCTCGAGGACGGGACGACGATCCGCGCCCGGACGGTGATCTCGAACGCCGACCCGAAGGTCACGCTCGGGCTGCTCGGCGCCGACGCGGTCCGCTCCGCCGACGCCGCCTACCTCGACCGGCTCGAGCGGTGGAAGATCCGCAGCCCGGTGGTCAAGTTCAACGCCGCCCTCGACCGGCTGCCCAACTGGACCGCCGCCCCCGGCGAGGACTGGCCCGCGCGGGCGACCGTCGACGTCTGCGGGACGATGGCCGAGGCGCAGGAGGCGTTCGAGCGCTGCGCCGCGGGCGAGCCCGCGGTCGGCTTCGGCGAGATCTACGTCCAGACCGGTTACGACCCGAGCCCGGCGCCGGAGGGCAAGCAACTGATGAGCGTGTTCGGCCAGTACGCGCCATACGACATCGCCGACGGCGACTGGGAGTCGGCCCGCGAGGGCGTCGCGCGCCAATTCATCGAATTGATCGGTCGCTTCGCGCCCGACTTCGAGGACGTCCTCGCCGACTACGAGGTGCTCGGCCCGCCCGACATCGAGTCGCGGATCGGGCTGACCGGCGGCAACATCTTCCAGGGCGAGGTGACCCCGGATCAGATGTGGGAGGGACGGCTCACCGCGCGGACCCCGGTCGAGGGCGTCTACCTCTGCGGCGCCGCGACCCACCCGGCCGGCAGCGTCATCGCCCTGAACGGCCGTAACGCCGCCGCAGCCGTCCTTGCGGACACAGACGGCGAGCTCCCCGGCGCATAGGCGAACATGCCTTACATGGTTCCCGTCACGCAACACCCAACGGTCCGGCGGAAGCGGACGCGCAGCGGAGCATTCCGCCGGGGTGATCCATGAACCCGATCGCCGAGAAGCTCGGCGAGGTCGGGCTTCCCGCTCCCGTATCCGAGCTCGCCGCCAAGGACTGGGACGTCGTCATCGTCGGCGGCGGCCACAATGGGCTGACGACGGCGGCCTATCTGGCGCGGGCCGGGAAGTCGGTCCTCGTCCTCGAGCGCCGCGAGCGGCTCGGCGGCGCCTGCACCCTCGAGCGGCCGTTCGGCGACGACCGCTTCGTCGTCAGCCCGTGCGCATACGTGCTCGGCCTGCTCGACCAGCGCGTGATCGACGACCTCGAGCTCCATCGCCGCGGCCTGCGCTGGTGGATCGCCGACCCGAACCTCTGGATCCCGTTCGCCGACGGCAGCTCCCTCGGCCAGTTCCTCGACGACTCGAGGACGCAGGCGAACCTCGAGGCGATGGGCGTCTCGAAGGCCGACATCGACGGTTACTGGCGGCACGGCAAGCTCTACGACGACATCCGCAAGCTGCTCCGCAAGGGCGAGCGCGACGCGTGGGAGGGCGACACCCCGACCCGAGCCGAGATCGAGGAGATGCTCGGCGGCAACCGGGAGATGATCGACCTCGTCTTCGAGGCGTCGATCGCCGAGGTGATGGAGGACCACTTCAGCGACCAGCGACTCCGTGACGCGTTCTTCGGCGGCGGCGTGATCGGCACCTGGGCGGGCCCGAAGGACCCCGGCACCGCGTCGGTCAAGCTGATGCACCACCAGGGAGACCTCGACGGCCGGGGCTCGAACTGGGCCTACGTCGAGGGTGGGATGGGGATGGTCAGCTTCGCCATCGCCGACGCCGCCACGGAGGCCGGCGCCAGCCTCGCCTGTGGCGTCCCGGTCGCCCGGATCCTTCCCGGGGAGGGAGTCGAGCTCGAGGACGGAACCCGCGTCCGGGCCCGCACGGTCGTCTCGAACGCCGACCCCAAGCGCGTCCTCGACCTGATCGGCCGCGACGAGATCGCCGCCGCCGACGCGGGCTACCGCGACCGGCTCGAGGAGTGGGACGTCCGCAGTCCCGTCGTCAAGTTCAACGCAGCGCTCGACGCGCTGCCGAACTGGACCGCCGCCGACGGCGCCGAGTGGCCGGCGCGGGCGATGATCGAGCTGACCGACGGCATCGACTCCGCCCAGGCCGCCTTCGAGCGCTGCGCCGCCGGCGAGCCCGCGGTCGGCTTCGCCGAGGTCTACACCCAGACCGGCTTCGACCCGAGCCCGGCGCCCGAAGGCAAGCACTCGATGACCGTGTTCGGCCAGTACGCGCCCTATGAGCTGTCCAGCGGCGACTGGGACTCGCGCCGCGAGGAGGTGGCCCGGCAGTTCATCGACCTGATCGACAAGTTCGCGCCCGGGATCGAGGACCGGCTGATCGACTGGGAGGTACTCGGCCCGCCGGACATCGAGTCGCGGATCGGCCTCACCGGCGGCAACATCTTCCAGGGCCAGGTGACGCCCGATCAGATGTGGGAGAAGCGGCTGGCGGCGCGAACGCCGATCCCGGGCTTCTACCTCTGCGGCGCCGCCACCCACCCGGGCGGCAGCGTGATCGCGACCAACGGCCGCAACGCCGCCGCCGCCGTCCTCGCCGACGGCTGAGTCTCCCGTGGGGCCGGCGCTGCTCGGGCCCGTGCTACTCGAGCTCCGGCGGCATCGCCTTCGGGCCGTCCGGGTACAGCGTCGCCATCGTCTCCTCCGAGAACTCGAGGGTGTTCGCGGCTTCGGGCGGAGCACCGACCACGAGCCAGAGAGCGTCCGCGCCGGTGTCGTTGAACGGCTGGCGGACCGTGCCGGGGTCGACCAGCAGCGCGTCGAGCGGCGCCAGCGTCAGCAGCTCGCCGTCGACGCGGATCCGGCCGGAGCCCTCGAGCAGGACGTAGAGCTCCTCGGTGAGGATGTGGCGGTGGCGGGTCGACGCCTGGCCCGGCGCGAGCCGCCAGAGCCTGGCGCCGAGGTGCTCGGCCCCGAGTTGCTTGGCGAGATCGGTGTTCTGCACACCCATCTGGTTCGAAGGGCGCCAGTACGCCTCGCCGGCGGTGAGCACGCGGTATCCCAATCTGACCTCCTTGGCTGCGGTTAGGCTCGGACGCTGATGAGCTCCGAGACCGCCGATCGTATTCTCGAGGCCGCCTGCGAGCTGATCGCCGAGGACGGCATCGACGAGGTTCGCATCGCCCGGGTCGCGCAGCGCGCGGGGGCGTCGACCTCGCTGGTCCACCACTACTTCTCGACCCGCGAGGAGCTGCTCGAGCAGGCGCTCGTCCATTCCTTCGAGCAGGCCGGCGACGAGCGCTTCGGGGCCGAGGTCGGCTCCGGGGGGGCGGTCGAGATCCTCGCCGCCGCGATCCGCGACAGCCTCCCGTATCCCGGAGGCCAGGAGCGTGAGTGGGTGCTCTGGGTCGAGCTCTGGCTGCGGGCGGTCCGCGAGCCCGACCTGCGGCCCGTCGCCGCGCGCCTCTACGACCGCTACCGGCGCTGGATGGCGGACGTGATCTTCGTCGGCGTCGAGAGTGGCGAGTTCCCGGCCGGAACCGACGTCGACCGGGTCGCGAACCTCGGCGTGGCGCTGCTCGACGGCACCGGGATCCGGGCCCTCCTCGACGACCCGGGGATGGACGTCGAAGCCGCCAGGGCCCTGGTGGCGGGCGTCCTCGCCGGGGAGCTCGGGATCGATCCGAAGCGCCTCCTCGCCTGACTCCGGTTGCCGCTTGCGCGCCGCGGTCCGGCGCAGTAGTTTGAACGGCGGTTCAGCTTTCGAGGAGAGGTGGGGACCGATGCAGCTAAACAAGGGCGCAGGAGCGCGGTGAGCCCGCGACCGGCGATCGACCACGTCCGCAAGCCGCAGATCCTCGACGCGGCCGCCGAGGTGATCATCGAGCGCGGGCTCGCGAATACGCGGATCGCGGACGTCGCCGACCGGGCGGGCACGAGTGCCCCCGCGGTCCTCTACTGGTTCGACACGCGCGAGCAACTCCTGACCGCGGCCCTGATCGCCGACGAGGAGGCCTTCGCGGCGCGGCTGGGCGAGCGGCTCGACGAGGCGACGGGCGCCGCCGAGAAGCTCATGCTCCTGATCGAGGCGACCGTCGCCGAGCCGCAGATCGACCTCTGGATCGAGCTCTGGGCACGGTCCCTGCACGACCCCGAGGCCGCGAGCGAGCGGCTTCGCCGCGACCGCGTCTGGCGGTCTCTGTTCGCCGAGGTGATCCACGCCGGTCGCGCCGCCGGCGAGTTCGACCCGGCGGTGGACCCCGAGCTGGCGGCCCTGTCGATCACCTCATACATGGACGGCCTCTCCGTCCAGATGACGCTCCGCGACCCGGCGCTGACGCCCGGGCTGATGGACTCGCTGCTCCTCGATCACGCCGAGCGGATCGTCGGCGCGAGCCTGCGCCCGGGCCTCGACGCCGAGGCGGTGAGCGCGTGACGCTCGACCCGCGACTGAACCGCAGGCAGCTCCTCCGTGCCGGCGCCGGCGGCGCGCTCGGCCTCTACGGGCTCGGCGCGCTCAACGGCTGCACCGTCGAGCGGCCGATCGACAAGCCCGAGAGCACTGCGGCGATCAAGCCCGAGATCGACGGCGACATCCTGATCTACAACTGGGCCCAGTACATGGACCCCGACATCAAGAAGCGCTTCAGCGAGAAGTACGGGGTCGAGGTGAACGAGGTCAACTTCGACAACCTCGAGGCGATGGTGACCAAGCTCAGGGCCGGCGGCCGCTACGACATCATCTGGCCGACCCCCGAGTACGCCTACCGCCTCAACCAGGAGGGCCTGCTTCACCGCTTCAACCGCGACAGCCTCAACAACGCCAAGGGGATCTCGTCCTTCTACGACAAGGGCTGGTGGGACCCCGACAGCGAGCTCTCGATCCCCTACACGTACTACACGACCGGAATCGCCTGGCGCAATGACGTCGTCTCGGGGATGACGGGCTCCTGGAACGACCTGACCAACCCCGACGGCGCCGGCAAGATGTTCATCCTCGACGACTTCCAGGAGGCGATCGGCGAGGCCAACCTGATCAACGGCTGGGACCTCAACACCGCCGACCCGAACGAGCTCGAGATCTCGAAGCAGACGCTGCTCGACCAGAAGGAGTACGCCCGGGGGATCTCGACGAACTCGACCGCGAACCTGGTCAATGGAACGGCGGTCATCCACCAGGCCTGGAACGGCGACATCGTCAACGTCCGCAACCAGGTCGACAACCCGGAGGATTTCAGCTACGAGACCTGCGAGGAGGGCGTTCCGGTCGGGACGGACCTGATGTGCATCCCGATCACGGCCCGCGCGCCGGGCACGGCGCTGAAGTTCATCGACTGGGTCATCCAGCCCGACAACGCCGCCCAGAACGTGATGTGGAACGGCTATCCACAGCCGGTCGAGGGGGGCAAGGAGGCGTTCGCGAGCCTCGTCAAGGACGAGCCCTCGATCGACGTCAAGCTCGAAGCGCTCGGCGACGGCGGCATGGAGTACCGCCTCGACGACCCCGACGACCGGGCGCTGTGGAATCAGACGTGGACAGAGGTGAAGGCGTCTTGACCCGCGCCGCCACATGCCGGGGGTTGCCGGCGACGTGAGCTCGAAGGGGTTCTGGTCGCGGTTCCTCCTCCCCGGCGGCGTCTGGCTGCTGCTTCTCTTCGTCGTCCCGATCTGCCTCGTCCTCGCGCTCTCGTTCGGCTACACCGACGATCTCGGCCGCGCCGTCTACTCGTTCGGGCTCGAGAACTACCAGGACGCTTTCGACCCGCTGTACATCCCGGTCCTGCTGCGCTCGATCGGCTTCGCGGTCGCGACCGCCGCCTTCTGCCTGCTGCTCGGCTACCCGATCGCCTATTACATCGCCCGCTACGGAGGCCGGCGCAAACACATCCTGATCGCCTTGCTGGTGATCCCGTTCTTCGTCAACTACCTCGTCCGCACCTACGCCTGGGTGGCGCTGCTCGCCGACGAGGGACTCGTCAACAGCGCCCTCAAGGACCTCGGGTTGACCGAGACCGGGATCCAGTTCGTCAACACGCCCTATGCCGTGGTCGGCGGCCTCGTCTACGGCTATCTCGTCTTCATGATCCTGCCGATCTACGCGTCGCTCGAGCGCATGGACGGGTCGCTGATCGAGGCCGGCAAGGACCTGTTCGGCACGCCCTCGCGGGTGTTCATGCACGTGACTCTGCCTCAGACCAAACAGGGGATCCTCGCCGGCTGCGTGCTCGTGTTCCTGCCGGCGGTCGGCGACTTCGTCTCCGCCCAGCTCCTCGGCGGCCCCGACACCTACATGGTCGGGAACCTGATCCAGGACCAGTTCTTCGCCGCCAGCAACTGGCCGTTCGGATCGGCCCTGACCGTCGTGATGATGCTGTTCCTGTCGATCTGGATGCTCGGCTACCTGCGATCGGCGGCCCGTGAGGCCCGCGATCCCGTCGCCGCGGGGGGCGTGTGACCGGCGTCCCGCCGACAACCGTCGGGTCCGGCCCGCTCGGCAAGCGGAAGGCCAAGGCCCGCGAGGACGGCTTCGACCGCCCGCGCTTCCTGCGGGTCTACAGCTGGTTCGTCTACCTCTACCTGTTCATCCCGATCGCGGTCGTCGTCATCTTCTCGTTCAACTCGGTCAAGTCGCTGCAGTCGTTCCAGGGGTTCTCGCTGCAGTGGTATGACGAGTTCCTCTCCGACCCGACCCTGCGCGAGTCGCTGTTCGTCTCGCTGCGGATCGCCCTGATCACGATGATCATCGCGACGATCATCGGGACGATGCTCGCGATCGGGCTCGTCCGCGCGAAGACGCGCTGGAGCCCGGCCGCCAACGTCCTGATGCTGATCCCGCTGGTCACCCCGGAGATCGTCGCCGGGATCTCGGCGCTGCTGATCTTCTCCCAGCTCGGGATCCAGCTCTCCTTCTGGACGATCGTGATCGCCCACATCACGTTCTCGATCTCCTACGTCACGGTAGTCGTCCGCGGACGCCTCGCGTCGATGGGCGACGAGGTCGAACAGGCGGCGATGGACCTCGGCGCGACCCGCCTGCAGGCGGTGCGCCTCGTTCTCGTCCCCGAACTCTGGCCGGCGATCGTCGCCGCCGGGCTGCTGACGTTCGCGCTGTCGTTCGACGACTTCGTCCTCTCCTTCTTCACGACCGGGGAGGACATCCAGCCGCTGCCGGTCCGGATCTGGTCCGCGATCCGCTTCGGCGTGTCGCCGACGATCAACGCGATCGGGACGCTGATGATGGTCGTGTCGCTGACGGCGGTCGTCGCGGCGGTGCTTCTGCCCAGGTTCTTCGGGCGCAAGGAGAGCGGAATCAAGGTCCTGACCGGACAGGAGGAGTGACGTGGAGCAGGCAACCGTGAACGAGACGCAACCCTCTCCCGAGGGCGGGAACGGCGAGGCGATCCGCCTCGAGGGGGTCACGAAGCGCTTCGGCGACTTCACGGCGGTCGACGCCATCGACCTCTCGATCCCGCGCGGCGAGTTCTTCTCGCTGCTCGGGCCGAGCGGTTGCGGCAAGACGACGACCCTGCGGATGCTCGCCGGGTTCGAGGTCCCGTCCGAGGGGCGGATCCTGCTCGAGGGCGAGCCGGTCGAGGACGTGCCGCCCTACCGGCGCAACGTCAACATGGTCTTCCAGAGCTACGCGCTGTTCGGCCACCTCGACGTCGCCGACAACGTCGCCTTCGGGCTCAAGCGCCGCAAGGTCCCGAAGGACGAGATCGGCCGCCGCGTCGACGAGGCGCTGGAGCTGGTCAGCCTCGGCAGCCGCGCGAAGTCGCGCCCCTCGGAGCTCTCCGGCGGTCAGCGCCAGCGCGTGGCGCTCGCTCGCGCCCTCGTCAACCGCCCGGCGGTGCTCCTGCTCGACGAGCCGCTGGGCGCGCTCGACCTGAAGCTCCGCCGCCAGATGCAGGTCGAGCTCAAGCAGATCCAGCGTGAGGTCGGGATCACGTTCGTCTACGTGACCCACGACCAGGAGGAGGCGCTGTCGATGTCGGACCGGATCGCGGTGATGAGCGACGGCCGGATCGCCCAGTGCGGAGCGCCCGAGGAGGTCTACGAGCACCCGAACGAAGAGTTCGTCGCCGGGTTCATCGGGATCTCGAACATGATCGAGGGCGTGGTCGAGGGCCCGGGCTCGGTCAAGATCGGCACCGGGAAGCGGATCCAGGCGCCGGTCCCGGCCGACTGCGACGCCGGCGACACCGTCCAGCTCTCGGTCCGGCCGGAGAAGATCGCCATCGACGAGGAGATCGAGGCGGGCATGATCGAGATGACCGGCCGCGTCGTCTCGCGGATCTACCACGGGGTCAACACCCAGATCACCGTCGAGCTGGGCCAGGGTGCCCACCTCGTCGCGCTCGAGCAGGCCACCTACACGGCGAGCGCCGACGACCGCTGGGAAGAGGGCATGGAGGTCCGTGTGGGGTGGCACCCGGAGAACTGCCTGGTGTTGAGGTGACCGGCCGCCGATGCGCGTCGTAGTCGCCGGGGCGGGGCTCGCCGGGCTCGCCGCCGCTGACGCCCTGGCGACCGCCGGGCACGAACCGGTCGTCCTCGAAGCTCGCGACCGGGTCGGCGGACGCGTCCATTCGCTCGCCCTCGACAACGGCGCGATCGTTGAGATGGGCGCCGAGTTCATCCTCCCCGGGTGCACCGAGGTGCTCGGCCTCGCGGACCGTCTCGGTCTCGGCCTCTGGGACAAGGGGATGCGTTACGGCAAGCGCGATCCGCGCGGAGTCGAGATGGCCGACGGGTCGATGGAGGCGGCGGTCGGCGCGCTCGACGCGGCGCTGGCCGCCGGAGCGGGGGAGGGGCTGAGCGTCCGCGGCCTGCTCGGGCGCCTCGACATCGATCCCGGGGCACGCGAGGCGATCCTCGCCCGCGCCGAGGTCTCCGCCGCCGCCGACGGCGACCTCGTCCCCGCCCACGAGCTCGGCCTGCTCGCCCGGGTCAGCGACCTGCCGGCGCCGGGCATCGCCGGCGGCAACCAGCGACTCGCCGAAGCGCTCGCCGACGCGGTCGGCCGCGAGCGGATCCACCTCGGCTCGCCGGTCCGTTCGGTCGCCGCGACCGCGAGCGGGGTGGAAGTGAGGACCGAGGCGGGAGAGCTCGCCGCCGCCGCGTGCGTGATCGCCGTTCCGGCATCGGTCGCGGGCGGGATCGCGATCGAGGGGGTCCCCGGGGCCGCCGAGGCGCTGGCCGCGGTCGTCTACGGCCATGCCGCGAAGCTGTTCGTGCCCTTGCCGGCGCCCGTCCCGGTCAGCGCCACCCTCTCCGTTCCGGACCGCTACTGGGCGTGGACGGCGAGCGGCGACGACGAGGCGGCCTCGCAGCCGCTGATCAGCGCGTTCGCGGGCTCGCCGCGGGCGCTCGACGGCCTCGGGGTCACGTCCGGCCCTGATCTCTGGGCGGCGAAGCTGGCCGAGCTCCGCCCTGATCTCGCGATCGACCGGGCGCAGGCCGTGCTATCGACCTGGGACGACGATCCCTGGGTGGGGGCCGCTTACTCGGTCGACGCGCCGCCGGACGCGTTCGAGCTGCTGACCGCGGGCAGCGAGCGCATCGCCTTCGCCGGCGAGCACCTCGGCGGCGACATGAGCGCCCTGATGGAGGGCGCGATCCGCAGCGGCCGCCGGGCGGCGGCCGCCATCGCGCCGAACTAGGCCAGCGGCGAGTTGCCGCCGGAGGCGCGCTCGGCCGCCTCGACGAGCTCGTCGCGGAAGTCGGGGTGGGCGATCCGGGCGAGCTCGAGGCCGCGCTGGTGAACCGTCTTGCCCTCGAGCTCGGCGGCGCCGTGCTCGGTCACGATCACGTCGACCTGGTGACGCGGCGTCGTCACCACCGCGCCGCGCTCGAAGGCGGGGACGATCCGCGAGCGAAGCTCGCCGTCGATCTCGACCGTCGAGGGCAGACAGATCAGCGAGCGGTCCTCGACCTCGAACCCCGACCCGGCGGCGAAGTCCTCGGAGCCGCCGATGCCCGAGTACTGGCGCCCGCCGATCGTGTCGGCGACGACCTGGCCGTGGACGTCGACCGCGAGCGCGGCGTTGATCGAGACCATGCTCCGGTTGCGGCGGATCGTCTCCGGGGAGTTGACGACGTCGACCGGCAGGAACGCGACCTCGCCGTTGCCGTCGAGCCAGTCGTAGAGCCGCTTCGAGCCGAACGCGAACGTCGCCACCGAGATGCCGTCGAAGATCCCCTTGCGGTTGCTGACCGCGCCGGCGAGGTGGAGCTCCATCAGCCCGTCGGTGAACATCTCCGAATGAATGCCGAGGTCGGAGTAGTCGCCCTCGGCGAGGATCGTGGCGATCATCGAGGGGACGGCGCCGATCCCGGTCTGGACGGTCGAGCCGGAGGCGATGAACGCGGCTGCGTTGGCGGCGATCGCCCGTTCGGCGTCGCTCGGGTCGGGCGCCGGCAGCTCGAGCGGCGCCGCGTCGCTCTCGATCAGGACGTCGGCCTGCTCGACGTGGAGCCGGTGCGGGTACTCCGGCGGCAGGCCCGAAGTCCGCGGGTAGCCGCTCGACGCCTCGACCACGAGGATCCGCTCCGGGTCCTCGGCGGCGCGGTTCAGCTCCGCGATCGACCCGCCCGCGTGCAGCGCGAGCGAGCACCAGCCGTCGGCGTCGGGAGCCGAGGCGACCGTGCACATGACCCGAGGGCACTGGCGCTCGTAGAGGGGGGCGAAACGGCGGAAGTCGGCGGGGGCGAAGCTGATCTCGGCGCCGGAGTCGCGGAGGGCCCGCTCGAACGGCCCGTAGAAGCCGGAGAGCAGATGGACGCCCGCGCGGGTGAACAGCTCGGTACCGACGCCGAGCAGGGCGCCGTAGACGCGCAGGTCGGTCCAGTCGTCCCGCTCGCCGAGCGCGTGGAGGAAGCCCGGCGGCTGTCCCGGGCCGAGCGGCAGCCCGAGCGAGTCGGTGGGGCGGACGAGCGCTGCTGCTTCGGCGGCGGTGGCCATCGCCTCCATCCTCGCAGCCCGTCCGGGAGGCGGCCTCCGGCGATTGCGCCCGGCCTCCCCAGGGGCTATCCTTCCGGTGGTTGACTGATTGGTCAATCGGTTTTCGGCCGCGGGCCGCAAACGGGCTTCGGAAGCCATTCGCTGGCGGACGAAGCGCCCGTCCCGCATCCGATCGGACCCCACAAAACGACTTACAAGGAGCGATCCACGGTGGTTGACTTCACCCTGACCGACGAGCAGAAGGATCTGCGCGAGATGGCGCACAACTTCGCTGAGAAGGAGATGCGCAAGGTCGCCTGGGACTTCGACAAGGAAGGCACCTGGCCGCAGGAGATCATCGAGAAGGCCTGGGAGGTCGGCTTGATGAACACCCACACGCCCGAGAAGTACGGCGGGCCGGGCCTCGACTACCTGTCGGGCTGCCTGATCGAGGAGGAGCTCGGCTGGGGTTGCTCCGGCATCGGCACCTCGCTGGCCGCCAACGGCCTCGCCTCGGCGCCGGTCGCGCTCGGCGGCAGCGAGGAGATCAAGGCCCACTTCCTGGGCATGCTGACCGAGGAGCCGAAGCTCGCGAGCTTCTGCCTGACGGAGCCGGACGCCGGCTCCGACGTCTCGGGGATGAAGACGACCGCCACCAGGCAGGGCGACAAGTGGGTCATCAACGGCTCCAAGTGCTTCATCACCAACGGCCAGTACGCCGACTGGTACACGGTCTACGCCAAGACCGACAAGGAGGCCGGTCACCGCGGCATCTCCGCCTTCGTCGTGCCGCGTGACGACACCGTCGTCATCGACAAGAAGGAGGACAAGCTCGGCCAGCGCGCGTCGAACACCGCCACGGTCACGTTCAACGAGACCGAGATCCCCGCTGACAACCTCCTCGGCGAGGAGAACAAGGGGTTCAAGCTGGCGATGATGACGCTGGACCGGACCCGCCCCGGCGTCGCCGCGATGGCCGTCGGCATCGCCCGCTCGGCGTTCGAGTTCGCCTGCGAGTACTCGAAGGAGCGCCAGCAGTTCGGCGTCCCGATCGCGATGCACCAGGCCGTCTCGTTCATGATCGCCGACATGGCGACCAAGATCGAGGCCGGTCGCCTGCTCACCTGGCAGTCGGCCTCCCGCCTGGACAACGGCCTCCGCAACACCCTGGAGGCCTCGCACGCGAAGCGCTTCGCCGCCGACTCGGCGATGGAGGTCGCGACCGACGCCGTCCAGGTCTACGGCGGCTACGGGTTCATCAAGGAGTACCCGGTCGAGAAGATCATGCGCGACGCGAAGATCATGCAGCTCTACGAGGGCACCTCGCAGATCCAGCGCCTGGTCATCGCCAAGGAGGTCCTGATGGGCCGCAACGTCGACGAGCGGATCCCGGAGGCCATGGAGCCGAAGGCCGTCGAGGAGGTCCCCGCCTAACAGCGGCGACCAGACG
>JADFCZ010000003.1 GCA_018263295.1 Conexibacter sp. | reverse complement strand
AATCCCGATCAGTGCCCGTGCGCGACCCCGCCGAGGAGATCTATTCCCGTATCCGGGAGCCAATCGACCGCAGCAGGATCGCCTACCCGCCCCGCCCGGCGGCCCGGCGAGCAGTTCAATGTAGAGGCCGGCGGATTCGACTGGTGGGCCGGCTGGACGTCATGTCCGGCCGCTCACCCGGGGCCTTCGGTGGCCCTGGTCACGTTCCCTCCGTGGCGCGTGCCCTACAGGCGATCCGCCGACCTCTACTGCGTGGGTATCGGTGCCGGACGGCGGAACTTGAGTTCTGCACGGGGCCTTGGACGGACCGGGCCCGCGGGCGCCGCGGGCCCGGCGCCTATAGTCGGCCCATGGCCGAGAGCCGTTCCAAGCCGATGGCGGAGGCCGTCGCCGAGGCCACGCGCGCGACCGAACGCCGCAGCAAGGGCGGGAGGGGCCCCGGGCGGCCGTCGGACGTGTTCGGCGGCGAGCTGCGGCGCCGCGACGTCTTCCCGCTGCTGGTCCTCCACCTGGTCGCCCGCGAGCCGACGTTCGGCAACCGGCTGATCGAGGACATCGAGGAGATCACACAGGGCGTGATCACGGTCAACCCGAACACGATGTACCCGCTCCTGCGCGACCTCGAGAAGCGGAAGCTGATCGAGGGCCGTTGGGAGCATCCCGACCGCCGGACCCGCCGCTTCTACTCGATCACCGACGCCGGCCGGGAGGAGTACGAGCGGCTGCAGGCCGAGCTGTCGCCCTTCCTCGACTCGATGATCAGGACCGTGACGCTGATCAAGCGCGAGATCTATGGCGACGGTTGAGGCCTCCGTCGACGTCCCGGCGCCGCTCGCCGACGCCTGGGACCTCTACTTCGACTCCGATCGCTGGCCCGCGTGGGTCGACCAGTTCGCGGCGGTCGTGTCAGCGGACGGCTACCCCGAGGCCGGCGGCGTGCTGGTCTGGCGCTCGACCGCGGCCGGGCGCGGGCAGGTCCGCGAGCGCGTCGTCGCGCACGAGCCGCGCTCGCTGCACCGGATCGAGTTCGAGGACCCGGAATCGCGGGGAACGCTCGAGACCCGGTTCGGGATCGTCGCCGAGGGCGAGGAGGGGCGGACCCGCGTCGCCCAGCGGCTCTCATACGAGCTGACCGGGGGCGGGCCGCTGGCCCCGATCACCGACTTTCTCTTCATCCGGAGCCAGATGCGGGGGTCGCTGGAGCGCTCGCTCGGCGCTCTCCGCCTCGAGGCGAACGGGTAGCCTTCCGGACCCCGGGGTCGCCCCCCGGCCGCGCGACGGCTCGTCTCGCCGCGCGCCACGCACACTTCACGTACCCAGATCAGAACCCACGTTAGGAGCGGAATGTTCGTCTTCAAGGCTGCAGTCGTCGGTGCGGGCACGATGGGAGGCGAGATCGCCCAGGCGATCGCGGTCGCCGACATCGACGTCGTGCTCAAGGACATCGACCAGAAGTTCGTCGACCACGGCCTCGACAAGGCCCGCGAGGTCACCAAGGGCCAGCTCGACAAGCTCGTCTCGAAGGAGAAGCTGACCCAGGAGCAGGCCGACGCGCGCCTCGAGGAGGTCATGGGCCGGATCGAGGGCACCACCGACTACTCCTCGTTCGGCGACGTCGACTTCGTCATCGAGGCCGCGCCGGAGCGGATGGAGATCAAGCAGGCCGTGTTCGCCGAGCTCGATGCCGTCACCCCGGGCCACGCCGTGATCAGCAGCAACACCTCGTCGCTGTCGATCACCGAGATGGGCGAGGCGACGCTGCGACCCGAGAAGGTCGTCGGCTTCCACTTCTTCTACCCGGCGTCGATCATGCCGCTGCTCGAGATCGTCCGCGGCGAGGACTCCTCCGACGAGACCGTCGCCACGGCGTTCAACTTCGCCCAGGCGATCAAGAAGCAGCCGATCGTCTGCGACGAGGTCCCCGGCTTCGTCGTCAACCGGATCCTCAACTCCTCGGTCGCCGAGGTCTGGCGCGAGCAGAACGAGAAGGGCCTGTCGATCAAGAAGATCGACGAGGGCATCGCCGGTGCCAACGCGGCGCCGATGGGGCCGTTCATCCTCACCGACTTCCTCGGGCTCGACACGGTCCTCCACGTCGCCGAGCACCTCCGGGATTCCTACGGCGACCGCTTCTACGTCCACCCGGGCATGCAGAAGCTGGTCGACGAGGGCAAGCTCGGCGTCAAGACCGGAGGCGAGGGCGCCTACAAGGACGGCGAGCCGAACCTCGAGGGCGACGCCGACCCGAACGTCGAGGAGCTCGTCGAGATGTTCTCGCTCAAGGCTCTCGTCGAAGCCTGTCTGATCCTCGAGGAGGGGGTCTGCAGCGTCCGCGAGATCGACGTCGGGATGATGGCCGGCGCCGGGCTCGACCCGCGGCGCGGCCTGTTGCCGCCGTTCTGGAAGGCCGACGTCGAGGGGCTCGACACGGTTCTCGAGAAGGTCGAGAACCTCGCCGAGAAGCACCCGGACCGGTTCACGGTGCCGGTGATCCTCAGGCGCCTCGTCGCCCAGGGCCGCCTCGGGCTCGCGACCGGCCAGGGCTTCTACGCCTACCCGCAGCCGGACGAGGGCGATCAGACCGAGACGATCAAGCTCGAGACCCGGGAGGGCGGCGTCGCGATCGCGTGGCTGGCCAACCTGCCGATGAACTCGATCAGCCCCCAGGTCATCGTCGACCTGCGAACGGTCTGGGAGAAGCTCAAGGCCGACGACTCGATCCACGCGATGGTCGTCGCCTCCTCGATTCCGCTGGTCTATTCGGCCGGCGCCGACATCAAGGCGTTCACGAAGATGGACGAGGCGGGCGGCAAGGAACTGATCGAGGACGGCCACGCGCTGCTCCGCGAGTTCGGCACCGAGGGCATCGCCACGATCGCCGCGGTCAACTCGCTCGCGTTCGGCGGCGGCTGCGAGCTCGCGATGTCCTGCGACCTGCGGATCGCCGCGGAGTCGGCCGTGTTCGGCCAGCCCGAGGTGAAGCTCGGGATCATCCCCGGGTTCGGCGGCACCCAGCGGCTGCCGCGCCTGGTGGGACCCCAGAAGGCCCTCGAGATGAACCTGATCGGCGACGCGATCACCGCCGGCGAGGCCTACGAGGTCGGTCTCGTCAACTACCTGGCGCCCGACCACGAGATGTTCGACACAGCCGTCGCCTTCGCCCGCAAGCTCGCGGGCCAGGCGCCGATCGCGGTCGAGCAGATCAAGCAGGTCTCCCACAAGGGCGACCTCGACGAGGGCATCGAGGCCGAAAAGGCCGGCTTCGCTGCGGCCTTCTTCAGCGAGGACGCCAAGGAGGGCATCAGCGCCTTCCTCGGTAAGCGCACGCCCAAGTGGAGCGGCAAGTAGCCGAAAGAACCGGATCGGACGGCACTCGGCGCCCGTCGCAACGGACGGGCGCCGAGTCGCTCGCCGAGCTGATCCGCGAGTCCGCCGGCACGGTCGCGTTGACCGGCGCCGGGATCAGCGTGCCGTCTGGTATCCCCGACTTCCGCACCCCCGGGGAGGGCATCTGGGCCGACGTCGATCCCTTCGAGGTCGCCTCGATCGACGCCTTCCGCCACGACACGAAGCGGTTCTGGGACTTCTATCGCCCGCGGTTCAGCATGCTCGGCGACAAGCGGCCGAACGCCGCCCATGAGGCGCTCGCCCGGCTAGAGGACGCCGGCCGCCTCGACGTCGTCATCACCCAGAACATCGACCGCCTCCATCGCGCCGCCGGCACCCGCGACCTGATCGAGGTCCACGGATCGATCGCGACGGCGAGCTGTGTCACCTGTGGCCGCACCTACGAGCTCGAGGAGGTCGATGCGCTGTTCGACGGCCGCGGGATCGCCGTCTGCGACGTCTGCCCCGGCCTCGTCAAGCCCGACGTCGTCCTCTTCGGGGAGATGCTGCCGGTCGAGGCGATCGAGCGCGCCCGGGCCCTCGCCTCGGCAGCGGACCTGATGATCTGCGTCGGCTCCTCGCTCGAGGTGTTCCCGGCGGCCGGCCTGCCGGAGCTGACGCTCGCCCACGGCGGCCGCGTCGTGCTGGTGACGAAGGGCCCGACGCCGTACGACCGCGACGCCGCGCTCAAGCTCGACGGGGACGTCGCCGACGAGCTGCCGGCCGTGCTGGCGGCGCTCGGGATCTAGCGCGGCTACCCGATCGCGCGCTTGCGGATCGCCATCTCCGCCTCGCGCAGAGCCGTCTCGAGCGCCGCCCGGTCGGGAGCGTCGCCACCGACGACGGCCCGCTGGGCCGCCGCCGCGGCGTCGGCCGCGGCCGGGAGGCTCGCGCCGCCCGCGGCCATCGCGCGCAGCGCCGCGTCGAGTCCCAGCGCGGCGGCGTCGAGGCGGCCGGCGTCGAAATCTCCGCGGGCGCGGACGATCAGGTCCTCGTGCGGGCCGACCACCTCGCGCCCGGCGAGGACCGCGGCGACCCGCTCCTGGGGGCGCAACGCCTCGTAGTCGCGCTGAACGAGCTTGCGCCGTTCGGGCTCCGCGAGCTCGTTGGCGGCCCGCCAGCGCCCGTCGGCGACCTCGTCGCCGGTCCCGTAGCCGAAGCGGACCGCGACCGCTCGGGCAGCGTCGACATCGGCCACATAGGGGTCGCCGGCGGCGGTGCGGTGGGCGTGCAGGAGCCGGTTGAGCTCGGCGGCCGCCTCGCGCGCGAGGGAGCTCCAGAGGTCGCGGTCGGCGCAGACCTCGCGCAGCCACCGCTCCGCGGCGGCCTCGTCGCCGAACGGCCGCGGCCGGATCAGCGTCGCCCGGGTCAGCGGCAGCGGCGAGGCGCCGGGCGTCTCGGCGAGCGGCTGCGCCTTGGCGCGGCGCAGCCGGGGACCGGCGCGCGTGGCCCCGAGGGTGGTCAGCACGAGCACGTCAGGCTCGGCGTCGGGCCGGGCCTCGGGACGGATCAGGTAGCGGCCGTCGCCGGGGCCGAGCCGTCCGGGCAGGTCGAGCTGTGCGAACGGGAGTAGCGGTGGAGCGGCCAGGGCGGCGCCCCTGTCGTTACTCGCCGATGTGCGCGTTGCTCGCCTTGTCGCCCTTCTTGGCGGGCAGCGAGAACTTCGACGGCTTGACCGGTACGGTCGGCTGGTCGAGCTCGGAGATCCGATCGAGGAGCTTGTCCCACTGATCGGGCTTGAGCATCCCGGTCAGCGGCTGGCCGCCGCTGTCGGTGCCGTCGGGCGTGTAGCCGACGTGGATGTGATCGGCGTGGTCGCCCATCGCGAACGTCGGGCCGCCCATCTCCATCAGCGAGATGATCTGGGCCGGCTCCATCGGGCCCTGCAGCTTCAAGAGGTCGTTGATCACGGCCTCCGTGATCGAGCCCTGGCCCTGGTTGCCGAGAATCGGGATCCCGTTGACCATCGCGATGTCGACGGCGTCGCCGGTCGAGTGGGCGCTGACGTTGCCCGACGCGGTCATGATGCTGTGGCCGCACTTGAGCGAGGTGAGGGTGAGGCGGTAGCCGCGGGCGACGAGGTACTCGAGCATCGCCAGGACGCGGCGGTCGATCTGCCCGGTGGCGATGTCCTCGCGGCCGCAGGAGTAGATCTCGACGTTCGGGTCGGCGAGGACCTGGCGCTGGAGCTGCGACTTCGACGCGAGCAGGACCTGGCCGACGGTCGCCCGGTCGTCGAACGGGTTCTTGCCGGCGGCGCGGTAGATCGCGGTCGCCTCGAGCAGCTTCCAGCCGTCGAGGATCGGCTTCGGATCGATCGTGTGGGCGCCGCGCCCGGCCGGGGTGATCTCGAAGTGGAGGTGGGGTGCGATCTCGGGGTCGGTCTGGCCGACCTCGCCGATGATCGTGCCGCCGACGACCCGGGAGCCCTTGCGGAGCGGCGCCGTGTCCATCGTCTTCGAGTCGAAGCGAAGGACGCCGGAGAAGTAGGACTTGAAGGTCTCGTAGCCGGGCATGCCCTTGCCGAGGAGGTCGTCGACCTGGGCCCCGATGCTGCCGCCGACCTTCTCGGCGCCCTTGCCGTTCTCGCCGTTGTCCTTCCGGTTCGGCAGCGCGTAGAGGCGCTCGCGGCTGTCCTCGGTGTTGGTCGGGCCGGCGTCCGGAGCGCGCCAGTCGCCGAGGCCGCTGGTGAGCGGCGCCGGCGCCGGTGCGGGCCCGCCCTTGCTCGGGCTCGAGGACTTCTCGGAGGCGCCGCCCTTGGAGCCCTTGGAGCCGTCCTTGGAGCCGGCGCTCGTTTCGGCCTCGTTGTGGACGGTCTGCGCCTTGGTCGTCTTGCTGGCCGAAACGCTCGGCTTCTTGTCGCCGTCGCCCGGCGTGATCAGGTTGAAGTCCTTCGCCGTCAGGCTCTTCTGCTTCGGCACCGGGATCGCCTCGGCGATCTTGCCGAGGCCGGCGTAGGTGTACTCGTTGCCGTAGGCGTCGCGGAGGACGATGAAGCGGCCGAGCTGCTTGCTCTGGCCGATCTTCGTGATGACGCCGTCGTTGGCGGCGACGACGGGTGCGCCGTCCTTCGAGTAGATGTCGATCCCGCGCCGGGTCGGCGAGTCGCTGACGACGTCGGCGACGTTGCCGGTGGAGCCCGGGCTCGGCGCCGCGCGCTTGATCGCGGCGCGCTCGGAGATGTCGTCGGCGTAGCGCGACTTCGCGGCGACCGGGAAGTGCGCGCCTTCGGTCAGCCCGGTGAGCGAGTCGACGAGGCCGCTCGGGAGGTTCCCGTACTGCTTCGCGTAGAGGAGGACTTCGTCGACGTACCAGTCGGCGTGGTTGTAGGCGAAGATCGCCTGGTAGAGGTCCTCCTCGGCTCCGGCGGCCTTCAGGTACCTGGCGGCGGCGCAGATCGCGTCGACCGGGTTGTAGGGGTCCTTACGGCCGTCGTTGTTGGCATCGACTCCGTACATCTCCCAGGTCGGGGGCATGAACTGCATCCAGCCCAGCGCGCCGGCGGTGGAGACGTTGAGGTTCGTGCCGAACGCGGTCTCGATCCGGTTGATCGAGGCCAGCACCTCCCATGGCACCCCGTACTGGGTTCCGCAGGCCTGGTAGATCGGGAGCAGGAAGGGCGGGATCGAGAACTGCTCGATGACGAAGTTGGGGACCCCGATCGGAGCGGCGCCGCTGGTGCCGATCGTGATGGTGGGGTTCGAGTTCGTCGGCGTGCCGTCGGGGCGCCGGATCTCCGGGGTCGGGATCTCGTTCGGATCGTCGGACTCGTCGGAGCCGCCCTTGGAGCCGTCGCCCTCGTCCTCGTTCTTGACGGTGAAGTCGCGACCGCCGTCCTTGCCGTCCCCGAACGGATCCTTGCCGGGGAGGTCGTCGGGATCGTCCCGCGGCGGGGGAGTGTCGTCGCTCGTCGAGGTGGTCGGGTCGGTCGTCGTCGTCGGCGGCGTGGTGGTGGTCGGCGGCGTGGTCGTCGTCGGCGGCGTGGTCGTCGTCGGCGGCGTCGTCGAATTAGTCTCATCCCCGTCTAGAGGGTTGGAGCACCCGGCGTCGCCGAGGTCGACCGCGCCGTCGCCGTCGTCGTCGCGAAGGTTCGAGCAGGCGGGAAGGGCTGCGCCGGGGTCGAGCGAGCCGCCGCCGGGGAGGTCGACGGAGACACCGGACGACTGGGCGCCTACGGCACCCGCAGCGAGCACAGCGAGAAGCGTGCCCAGCACCAGCGTTATGACCAGTCGGTTCCTCATTCCCATGCACCCTTGTCGCGAGACTCGCTCAGCCCTGCCTGCTGGACGCCGACCTCTCCAAGAGCGCGAGGAAAACTATCCGTCCGGGCAGCGGAATGCAACGACGAACCGATACCCGCAATCGGGCATCCCAATCGGCTGTTCCGCTGTGTCTCCATACCCATCCGATAGCTCGGGCCGGATCCCCGCTCACGGCCTGCCGCGGAAGGTACATCAAGGTTGCTCACAGACATGTGATCGATCAGTTACCGTCGTTCCTTGAACGGTGGGCACCAAACTTCGGGAGCGAACGTGGCTGAAGAACAAGCGGGATTGAGGGCGCGGGGCGAAGAGGTCATCGGCGAGCTCGCTCAAAGCCTGCTCGAGAACCCACTTTTCAGCCAGGCGCTGGGGAAGGCGCTCGGCGCCGGCGAGCGCGCCGCCGGAGCTCAGCGTGCGGCTCTGAACGCGATCGACGTGTCCAGCGCCGGCGACGTCGAGCGGCTCGTCCGTCGGGTGCGGGCCCTTTCCGACCGGGTCGAGGCGCTCGAGGACGAGGTCGATCGCCTCCGCCGCCGTCCGGCGACGGACTGAAGACCCCCGGTCTCAGTCTCTAGTCGAGGTTGAGACTTTCGGGACGGGGCGGTCCGGCGTCGACCCGGTCCCTCCGGAGCTCTCGAGCGCCGCGACCCCGGCGTCGGCGAGCCGGAGGAGCGCCGCCTCGAGCGGATCGTCCTCGAGCCGGCGGCCGTCGAGGCTGCGGACGACGAGTGCTGCGGCCGCCGCGAGCCCGAGCCGGCGGGCCAGGGTCAGAACGGCGGCGGTCTGGAGATCGTGGAGCCCGGCCGCCGGCCGATCGCCGGCTCCGGGCAGGAGGTCGGCGCTGGAGACGGACGCCTCCGGGGCGCCGGCGAGCGCCGCGAGCGCCGACGTCAGCTCGCCGTCGGGGATCGCCTCCGGCCCCGAGCCCAGAGCGGCGCTGGCGCCGTCGCCCGCCGCCGCCGTCGCGACGACGACGGTCGCGCCGAGGGAGTGGGGGACGGGCCCGACGCCGGCGCAGGTCCCGATCCGGACGATCCGCCGGATTCCGAGCTCGGCCGCCTCGGCGAGGACGGCCACAGCGCTCGGCGCGCCGATCCCGGTCGCCTGGACCGTCAGCTCCAGGCCCGACGGAGTCGCGCCGTGGTAGCCCCAGAGTCCCCGGTTGTGGTTGCTCATGCGCGGTTGGACCATCACGTGCTGGGCGATGGTCAGCGCCCGGGCCGGGTCGCCGCAGATCAGCGCGTCGGCTGCGGTCGGGGCGCTCGGGCGGAGGTGGAGGGGCACGGCCGGGGCGACGATAGATGACTGCGCGACTCGCGCGGCTCCGCCGCGCTCGACTGCGCTGGGCTGCCGGATGGTGCCCCGGCGACCCCCTGGGAGACGGTGTCGCCGCCACCGGCCCCGCGGGCCCGCGGCGGCGTCCGGCGGCCCCTAAGCTTGGGGGATGAGCGAAGCCGACAAGGACAGCGCCGGATCCGGCACCGACGCCCTCCGCAGCGCCGTCGAGCGGACGCTTGCGGCGACCGCCGAGTCGGCCACCGGAACCCGCGACCGGGCGCAGGGCGTCCTCGACGACGTCGTCCGCCGCGGCCGCAGCGCCCGCGAGGAGGTCGCGCGCCGCGGCGAATCGGCGACTTCGCGCCTCGCCGACGCGATCGGCGAGCTCCGCGCTGCCGACGGCGAGGCGATCCGGCGCATCGGTGAGCGCCTCGACGGGATCGAGCGCCGGCTCGCCGCGCTCGAAGGTGCCGGGGCGCCCGACAAGGGCGAACCTAAGGCTTCAGTAGAGGTTGAGACTAGCCCGCTGGAACCCGATGAACAAGGGGATCCCCGGGACTAGATGGCATCCGGCCGCCGGATACTGATCGCCGGCATCGGAACCCACTGGGGAACCGAGCTGGCACTGCGCCTGGAGCGCGATCCGGGGGTCGAGCAGGTCCTCGGGATCGACACCACACCGCCCCTGGCGCAGCTCGAGCGGACCGAGTTCCTCGAGGCCGACATCCGCAGCCCGCTGCTCGCCCGCCTGGTTCCCGCGACCGAGGCGGACACGCTCGTCCACGCCGGGATCCTCTGGTACCCGGAGCCCGGCAAGCCGCAGCGGGCGCTCCACGACATCAACGTCATCGGCACCCTTCAGCTGCTCGCCGCCTGCGAGCGATCGCCGACCCTCGAGCGGGTCGTCCTCCGCGGGTCGGCCGCGATCTACGGTTGCGAGCCGACCGGCCCGTCCTTCTTCACCGAGTCGATGGCCGCCGACTTCCCGCTCCGGACCCGGTTCCAGCGCGACATCGGTGAGCTCGAGGGCTACTTCGCGAACTTCGCCCGTCGCCACGGCCGCCTCACCTGCTGCATGCTCCGCTACCAGCCCGAGATCGGCCCCGGCCTCGACGCGCCGATCGCGCGTTACCTCTCGTTGCCGGTGGTGCCGACCCAGCTCGGCTTCGACCCGCGCCTGCAGCTGCTGCACACCGACGACGCGACCGGCGCCCTCCATGCCGCGGCGATGAACCCGATCCGCGGCGCGGTCAACGTCGCGCCGAGCGGGTCGATCTCGCTGTCGCGGGCGCTGCGGCTGATCGACCGCCCGCAGATGCCGATCCCGCACCCGTTGTTCGCGCCGGCGATGGCCCGCCTCGGCGACCGGCTCGGCGCCGGCAGCCTCTACGGCGACGCGGTCCGCCTCCTCCGCTACGGCCGCGGCGTCGACAACTCGCGCCTGCGGAACGAGCTCGGCTTCCAGCCGGCCTACGACGCCGTCGGCGCGATCCGCGACTTCGCCGCCGCCGATCGCGGCCTTCGGCTCGTCTCGATGCCGGGGGTCGGCTCGGTCCTCGACCGCCTCGCGGGGTCGGCGCGATGAGCGCGGCCGCGGCCCCGGCCGGATCGATCCCCGAGATCGGCGTGCGCTTCCTGCGCAGCGTCCGCACCGCCGTCGACGGCGGCCTCGACCCGATGAGCGCCGCCGAGGCCGCCTCGGCCGACCTCCCGAAGACGCTCCGCGACGCGGTCGAACGGATGGCGCGGCGGCTCCGCGGCGAGTACCACGAGGACGAGTGGGGCTTCGACGAGGAGTTCGCCGAGGCCGCCTACCCGTTCTTCGAGCTGCTCTACGACCAGTGGTGGCGGGTCGATGCGGTCGGGGTCGAGAACGTCCCGGCGCACGGCCGGGCGATGCTGGTCGCCAACCACGCCGGCGCGATCTTCCCGTTCGACGCGTCGATGATCACCGGGGCGGTCATGAAGGAGCACCCGCTGCCCCGGTGGCCGCGGTTCATGGTCCTCGACTGGGCCTTCTCGCTCCCGTTCCTGTCGGCGTTCATGCGCAAGGTCGGCGGCGTCCCCGCGAGCCCGCACAACGCCACCCGGATCCTCGAGGACGACGGGCTGATGATGGTCTTCCCGGAGGGCGTCAAGGGCACGGGTAAGCCGTTCGCCGAGCGCTACCGGTTGCAGCGCTTCGGTCGCGGCGGCTTCGTCGAGGTCGCGCTCCGGACCGGATCGCCGATCGTCCCGATCGCCGTCGTCGGATCCGAGGAGATCTACCCGAAGATCGCCGACAGCTCGCTGCTGGCCCGGGCGATCGGCGCGCCGTATGCGCCGATCACGCCGACGTTTCCCTGGCTCGGCCTCGCCGGCCTGATCCCGCTGCCGTCGAAATGGCGGATCGAGTTCTGCGAGCCGATCGACCTCCGCGGTCTCGGACCCGAGGCCGCCGACGACCGCCAGATCGTGTTCGAGATCTCCGAGCAGGTCCGCGAGACGATCCAGCAGAAGCTCTACGAGAACCTCGTCAAGCGCGGCTCCGCGTTCATCTAGGCGATTACGTGTCCGGCGTCCTCACCACCGCCGGCCCCGATTGGTAAAGGTTTGGACGTGGCCACCGCGGATGATCCGATTTCGATCAGCGAGGCGTCGCGGCGCTCCGGCGTCCCCGTTTCGACCCTGAAGCGCTGGGCCGGGCAGAAGCTCCTCGAGGTCGAGGGCGGGACCTGGACCGCAGCCACCGCCTCGCAGGCCAGGGTCATCCACCGGATGCGGGAGCGGGGCCACTCGCTTCGCGAGATCCGGGGCGCGGTTCGCGACGGCCGCCTGGCGTTCGGATCGGTCGAGGAGCTGCTCCCGGCGCCGACCCGCAGCCACTCGCGCGCCGAGGCGGCCGAGATCGTCGGGCTCGAAGAGGACCTGATCGAGCGGGTGATGGCGCTGCTCGGAACGCCGATGGCGCTGACCGACCGGATCACCGACGAGGACGTCGCCGCACTCGAGCGGATGGCGGGTGCGCTCCGCAACGGCTTCCCGCTGATCGCCCTGCTCCAGCTCGTCCGCGTCTACGCCCAGGCCGGCCGCAAGATCGCCGAGGCCGAGGTCCGCCTCTTCCACCTCTTCGTCCACGAGCCGATGATCCGCGACGGCGTCCCGCCGCTGGTGATGGCCGAGGACATGGAGCGGATGGCGTCGGAGCTGCTGCCGACGGTCGCGCCCGTGCTCGAGTACATCCACGGGCGTTATCTGCGCTTCTACATGGAGCAGGACGTCGTCGGCCACATGGAGGCCGACCTGCCGCTGACCCGCAGCCATCCCGACCGGGTCTCGATGGCGTTCTGCTTCGTGGACCTGACCGGCTTCACGCGGTTCACCGAGGAGGAGGGCGACGAGCAGGCGCTCGACCTAGTCGAGCGGTTCGTCGAGACCGTCGAGGCGACGCTCCCGGCCGACGCGACGATCGTCAAGACGATCGGCGACGAGGTCATGGTCGTCTCCTCGGAGCCGCGGATGCTGACCGAGTGGGCAGTCGGCTTCCTGACCATGTTCGACGAGCGCCCGCGGCCGCGGGTGGCGATCCACTGCGGCGGCGCCGTCTACCGCGACGGCGACTACTTCGGCAGCGACGTCAACCTCACCCATCGGGTGGTGGCCCGGGCGCTGGCCGGCGAGGTGCTCGTGACGAGACCGGTCGTCGACGCGATCGGCGAGACCGTTTACCTCGACCTCGAGCCGATCGGCGAGGTGGCTCTCAAGGGGGTGCCGGAGCCGACCGAGCTCTACGTCGCCACCGCCGCCAACGTCCGTATGAGATGAGCGATTCCAGCCGTGGGCGTCCGTATTCTGGCCGCGTGCAGAGCTCGCCGGCCATCGAGGCATTGGCCGACGCGGTCGAGGCCGGCGGTTTGATCGACCGGCGATCGGCCGGCGTCGTGCTCGTCTCCGGCGGCCCCGACTCGGCCTGTGCCGCGGCGGCGCTCGTCGCGCTCTGCGGGCCCGAGTCGATCTCCGCCGTTCACCTCAACTACGGCCTCCGCGCCGACTCCGGCGAGGACGAGCGCGCTGCCCGCGCGCTCTGCGCGAAGCTCCGCGTCGACCTCCGGGTCGAGCGCCCCGACCTCGGTCGCGGCAACATCCAGGCGCGGGCCCGCGACGCCCGCTACGCGGCGGCCGAGGCGCTCCGGCGCAAGCTCGGCTACGAGTGGGTCGCGACCGGCCACACCCGCAGCGACGTCGCCGAGACCTTCCTCTACCGCCTCGCCGTCTCGCCCGGGACCCGGCCGCTGCTCGGCCTCGCGCCCCGCAGTGGCGACGTCGTCCGCCCGCTGCACTCGATCTCGCGCGAGGAGACGCGGGCGGTCGCGATCGAGGCGGAGCTGCCGTTCGTTGACGACCCGAGCAACGCCACGCCCCATTACGTCCGCAACCGGATCCGCAACGAGATCCTCCCGCGGCTCGCCGAGATCGGGCCCGAGGTCGAACGCAACATCGCCGCGACCCACGCCGAGCTCCACGAGGAGGCCGAGCTCCTCGCCGACGTCGTCGCCGAGGCGCTGACCGCTGCCGGCGCCGGCAGCGGCGCGACCGTGATCGACGCGAGCGAGCTCGAGCGGATGGGCCCGGGGCTGCGCCGCCTCGCCCTCCGGGAGCTGGCCGAGCGGGCCGCCGGCCGCAGCGTCGCGCTCAACCGCGGGCACTCGTCGCGGATCCTCGCGCTCGCCCAGCGCCCCCAGGGCGGCGAGGTCGAGGTCGGCGGCGGGCTCAGCGCCTTCTGCGAGGCCGGCACCGTCCGCTTCGCCACCGGCACCGACCCGATTCCCGCCGCGGTCCGGATGAGCGTCCCCGGTGTCGCCCGCTTCGGCGACTGGGAGCTCAGAGCCGAGCTCCGCGACGGGCCCGTCGATCCCGAGGGCCCGGGGCTGGCGACGCTCGACGCGAGCGCGATCGGCGACGAGGTCGAGATCAGGGCCTGGCAATCGGGCGACCGGATGCGGCCGCTCGGCCTCGGCGGCAGCAAGAGCCTGCAGGACCTCTTCACCGACCAGGGCGTGCCGCGCTCGGTCCGGTCCCGGATCCCGGTGGTCACCGCCGGGGGCCGGGTCGCCTGGGTCGCCGGCGTCGCCGTCGGCGACGAGTTCCGGCTGCTCGAGGAATCGACCGAGGTCGCGGTGATCACCGCACGCGCCGTGACCCGTCGCCCCTGAATACACTCGCCGCGATGGGCGACCCATCTCCGAGCAGCGGAACCGGCGGGATCGGCGAGACCCTGATCGAGTCGGACCGGCTGCACAGCCGCGTCGCCGAGCTCGGCGCCGAGATCAGCGCCGATTACGCCGAGCGCGATCTCGTCATGGTCGGCGTCCTCAAGGGGGCGCTGATCTTCATGGCCGACCTGATGCGCGAGCTCACGGTGCCCTGCGAGATCGACCTGATGGCGGTTTCCAGCTACGGGTCGGCGACGGACTCCTCCGGTGTCGTCCGGATCCTCAAGGACCTGGACACCTCGGTCAACGGCCGCGACGTCCTGATCGTCGAGGACATCGTCGATTCCGGCCTCACGCTCCAGTACCTGCTGCGCAACCTCAAGGCCCGCGATCCGGCCTCGATCGAGGTCTGCGCCCTGCTCACCAAGCCGGAGCGGAGGCGGGTCGAGACCCCGATCCGCTACGTCGGATTCGAGATTCCGGACCGGTTCGCGATCGGCTACGGGCTCGACCACGCCCAGCGTCATCGCAACCTCGACTACGTCGCCGCGCTCGAGCAGGACCGGTAGGCGGCGGGCAGGATCCCTCGCGGCGCCCCGCGAGGGGCTCGAGCGGGGTTTCCTCCCTGGTACGCTCAACATTCGGCGGGGCCGGTACGGACCCCATTCCCATGCGGATTGCACCTGAAGGACACCTGAGATGAAGCGGATCTCGCGCAGCGGCGCCCTGGTTCCGATCCTGATCGTGATCGTGCTCGCGTTCTTCGCGCAGCGGATCATCTCCCCGCCGCAGCAGGACAGCGATCCGACCTACTCGGACTTCATCGCGCAGATCAACAACGACGCGACGGCCGGCGAGATCAAGTCGGTCGAGATGAAGACGAGCGACAACACCATCAGCGTCACCGAGTCCGACGGCACCGAGTACTCGACCGGCTACCCGCCGAACACCGAGGAGCAGCTCGTCAACACGCTCGAGCGTCAGGACATCAGCACGACCGTCAAGGGCCAGGGCGGATCGTCGATCCTCTCGCTGCTGACCTACATCCTTCCCTTCGTCCTGATCTTCGCGTTCTGGATCTTCCTGATGAACCAGATGCAGGGCGGCGGCTCGCGGGTCATGAACTTCGGCAAGTCGCGAGCCAAGCGGATGTCGGTCGACGCCCCGAAGATCACCTTCCGCGACGTCGCCGGGGCCGACGAGGCGGTCCAGGAGCTGCACGAGATCAAGGAGTTCCTCGAGAACCCGAAGAAGTTCCAGTCGCTCGGCGCGCGGATCCCGAAGGGCGTCCTGCTCTACGGACCCCCCGGAACCGGCAAGACCCTGCTCGCCCGCGCCGTCGCCGGCGAGGCGGGCGTCCCGTTCTTCTCGATCTCCGGCTCGGACTTCGTCGAGATGTTCGTCGGCGTCGGCGCCAGTCGCGTCCGCGACCTCTTCGAGCAGGCGAAGCAGAACTCGCCCTGCATCATCTTCATGGACGAGATCGACGCCGTCGGCCGCCATCGCGGCGCCGGCATGGGCGGCGGTCACGACGAGCGCGAGCAGACCCTGAACCAGCTCCTCGTCGAGATGGACGGGTTCACGATGACCGACAACATCATCCTGATCGCTGCGACCAACCGGCCCGACATCCTCGACCCGGCGCTGCTGCGCCCCGGCCGCTTCGACCGCCAGATCGTCGTCGACCGTCCCGACCGCAAGGGCCGCAAGAAGATCCTCGAGGTCCACACCCGCGGCAAGCCGCTCGCCGCCGACCTCGACCTCGACGTACTCGCCGGACAGACCCCCGGGTTCACCGGCGCGGACCTCGCGAACCTGATCAACGAGTCGGCGCTGCTGACCGCGCGCAAGGGCAACCGCGAGATCACGATGGTGGAGCTCGAGGAGGGGATCATGCGCGTGATCGCCGGTCCCGAGAAGAAGTCGCGGGTGATGGGCGAGAAGGAGCGGCTGATCACCGCCTACCACGAGCTCGGCCACGCGATCGTCGGCCACCTGCTGCCGAACTGCGACCCGGTCCACAAGGTTTCGATCATCAGCCGCGGCCAGGCGCTCGGCTACACGATCTCGCTGCCGACCGAGGACAAGTTCCTGACCACCCGCGCGGAGCTCGCCGACACGATGGCGATGACGCTGGGCGGCCGGGCGGCCGAGGAGATCGTCTTCAACGAGATCACCACGGGCGCCTCCAACGACCTCGAGAAGGTCACCCAGACCGCCAAGCAGATGGTCATGCGCTACGGCATGTCCGAGCGCCTCGGACCGCGCGTGTTCGGCCACGACCGCGGCCAGCCCTTCCTCGGCCGCGAGTTCTCCTCCGAGCCCGACTACTCGGACGAGATCGCCCGCGAGATCGACGACGAGATCCGCCGTGTCGTCGAGGAGGCGCACCAGACCGCCAAGGACATCCTCAACGAGCGCCGCGACGAGCTCGAGGCGCTGACGAAGATCCTGCTCGAGCGCGAGACGATCGACGCAAAGGAGTTCGTCGCCCTCCTCGACGGGGCGAGCGAGGAAGAGGTCTTCGGGTCCGCCGACGACGAGGGCGGGTCCGAGCCGACCGCCGACGCCGGCGACGAGTCGCCCCGCGAGGCCGAGCGCGAGGCACCCCGCTCGATCACGCCCCCGCCGCGTCCCGGCTTCGCCGGCGGCGCCGCGGAGATGCGCGCGGACGAGCCCGACCGCGACTGACGCGCCGACGCGCGTCATCTCGCCGATAATGGCGCCGTGACGACGGTCATGGGCATCGTCAACGTGACCCCGGACTCGTTCTCCGACGGCGGGCGCTACCTCGACGCCGAGGCCGCGATCGCACACGGACGCGAGCTGCTGGAGGCCGGGGCGGACGTCCTCGATGTCGGCGGCGAGTCGACGCGCCCCGGCGCGGCTGCGGTCGGCGCCGAGGAGGAGGCCGCCCGGATCCTGCCGGTGATCGAGGCGCTCGCGCCCGTGGGCCCCCGGATTTCGGTGGACACCTCGAAGGCCGAGGTCGCAGCGGCGGCGCTCGCGGCGGGCGCGGAGATCGTCAACGACGTGACCGCGCTCGGCGACCCGGACATGGCCGCGGTCTGCGCCGACGCCGGCTGCGGGCTGATCCTCATGCACATGAAGGGGACGCCGAGGACGATGCAGGAGGACCCGACCTACGGAGACGTCGTCACCGAGGTCGCCGGGTTCCTCGCCGAGCGCCGCGGGCGGGCCGTCGCCGCCGGCGTCGCGTCGGAGCGGATCTGGCTCGACCCAGGTATCGGCTTCGGCAAGACGGTCGAGCACAACCTCGAGCTGCTCGCCCGCCTCGGGGAGATCGCCGCACTCGGGAGCCCGGTGGTCGTCGGCACCTCGCGCAAGAACTTCATCGGCGTCGTCACCGGCCGCGAGGTCGGCGACCGGATCGGCGGCAGCATTGCGACCAACGTGCTCGCGCTCGCGGGGGGCGCCTCCGTCCTCAGGGTCCACGACGTCGCCGCTACGGTGGACGCCGTGCGCGTCGCCGAGCCGATCCTCCGCCGTTCCGAGCCGCCGGCCGCGGAGGTCGGGCCATGAGCGGGGAGACGGTCCGGATCGAGCTCCGCGGCCTGCGGGCGTTCGGGCCGCACGGCGTCAGCGAGGCCGAGCGCGAGGTCGGCCGGCTGATCGTCCTCGACATCGATCTGCTCGTCGCCGAGTGCCCGGCAGTCGCCGACGACGAGCTCGGCGGCACCATCGACTACGGCGCGGTCGCGCGCGTGGCGAGCGAGGTCGTGACCGGGACGAGCTGCCGGACGCTCGAGCACCTGTGCGGGCTGATCGCGGACCGGCTCGAAGCGGAGTTCTCGCCGGACGAGCTCGAGATCCGCGCCGCCAAGACCGAGCCGCCGATCCCCGAGGCGATCGGCGAGGTCGCGGTCGTCCTCAGGCGCCCGCCCCGATGAGCGCGGGCGGGGGGCGGACCGGCTATCTCGGCCTCGGGTCCAACGTCGGCGACCGCGTCGAGAACCTGCGCGCCGCGATCGCCGGCCTGTCCCGCCGCGGAGTCGGGGTGGAAGCGGTCTCCTCCGGCTATGAGACCGAACCGGTGGGCGAGATCCTCGACCAGCCCGACTTCCTCAACCTCGCCGTCCGGATCTCGACCGCGCTCGGGCCCGAGGGGCTGTTGGACGCCTGCAAGTCCGTCGAGGCCGAGGCCGGACGCGACTTCTCGGCGCCCCGCCACAGCCCGCGGCCGGTCGACGTCGACGTCCTCTTGCTCGGCGACGTCGAGCTCGAGACGGACAGGTTGCGGCTGCCGCACCGCGAGGTGACGTCGCGCCGGTTCGTGCTGATCCCCCTGCTCGAGCTCGATCCCGGGCTCGAGCTGCCGGACGGGACCCGGCTCCGGGACTGCCTCGAGAAGCTCGGGGACGCCGAGCGGGTCGTGCCGTTCGGGCCGATCGAGCTCGGCCGCTGAGCGGCTCGAGCCAGGCGGCCGGGAAGCCGGGAGGCGTGTGCCCCGGGAAGTCGGGGACCAGCCGGCGCGCGAGCTCGCCCGCCGGCCGCGACTCGATGTGCGGGCGCAGGTCCTCGAGCGTCATCAGCAGTGCGACGCTGGGTGCGATCTGGAGGTCGGCCGCGTTCGGGTCGGCGCCGCCGATGACGCCGTCGGCGATGTAGGCGTCGATCCGGTCGAGGAGCCCGGGGATCGCGGCGAGGTCGGCGATCGCATGGGCGTCGTCAGCCTCGTTGAAGCGGGCCGACAACTTGGCGATCGGCGGTGCGGTCTTGGCGGCGATCGGCACCGGGAGCCCGAGCTTCGCGCCGGCCAGGTAGCTCTCGATCGGGCCGCTGTCCTTGCTGAGCAGGTTCCAGACGAGCCGCCGCGCGACGTCCTGGAGAACCTCGTCCCCCCAGGCCTCCGCCTCCTCGACCTTGGCCCGGGCATCGGGGTCGGCGGGGAAGAACGGCGGGTCGGGCGCGATCCGGTCGAGCTCGCGAGCGATCTCCCTGCTGCCCTGGACCCTGCGGCCGTCGATCCGCAGCGCCGGCACCGTCACTCCGGGGAATCCAGCGGCGCGGAGGATCGGCTTCGAGAGCACCGCGACGAGGTCGATCCGCGAGTAGGGGATGCCCTTGCGCTCGAGCATCAGCCTCGCCGTCCAGCCGGGATGGGAAGCGGGGATCGTGAACAGGCGAGCCTTCATGGCGGCGAACCTACACGCATCCGGCCCGCGGCGGTTGCGACAATCGCGCGATGCTCCTAGCGGTCGACGTCGGCAACACCCAGACGCACGTCGGCGCCTTCGCCGGCGCCGAACTGATCGGCGATTGGCGCCTCGCGACCCGCGGCGACTCGACCGCCGACGAGCTGGCGCTGGCGATCGCGGGCTCGCTCGACTTCCGCGATCTCGACCGCGGCTCGGTCGAGGGACTGATCCTCTCGACCGTGGTGCCGCGACTCGCGCCCGAGTACGAGCGCCTCTGCTCCCACCACATCGAGGTGCCGTTCCTCCCGGTCGGGCCGGCCGCCAGGACGGGGATGCCGATCCTGATCGACAACCCGCACGAGCTCGGCTCCGACCGCCTCGTCAACGCCGTCGCCTCCTACGACAGGGTCGGCGGCCGCTGTCTCTCGGTCGACTTCGGGACGTCGATCAACGTCGATGCCGTCTCCGCCGACGGCGAGTACCTCGGCGGCGTCATCGCACCCGGACTCGAGATCTCGATCGACGCCCTCTCCTCGCGCGCCGCGAAGCTGCCGCGGTTTCAGCTCGCGCGGCCGGAGCAGGCGATCGGGCGGAATACGCAGACGGCACTCCAGTCGGGCTTCGCGTACGGGTTCGCCGGTCTCGTCGACGGCGTCGTCGCGCGGATGCGCGAGGAACTCGGCGAGGACGCGACCGTGATCGCGACCGGCGGCATGGCCACGACGATCGCCCCGCTCTGCGAGACCATCGACGAGGTCGATCCCCACCTGACGCTGACCGGCCTGCGGCTGATCTGGGAGCGCAACCGGTGAGCGCGCAGCCGCCGCTCACGGAGCCCTTCGAGATCGGCGGCGTCCCGATCTCCAATCGCGTTCTGCTGGCGCCGCTCGCCGGCATCGGCAACTGGTTCGTGCGCCTGCAGGCCCGCCGCCACGGTGCCGGCCTGGCCGTCTCCGAGATGGTCTCGAGCCACGCAATCCACTACGGCAACGAGCGCACGATGACCGAGCTCCTCCGCATCCACCCCGACGAGCATCCGACTTCGATCCAGCTCTTCGGGGCCGACCCGGAGGTCATGCGCGGGGCCGCCGCGGTCGCCGCCGAGGCGGGCGCCGACCTGATCGACCTCAACATGGGCTGCCCCGTCAAGAAGGTCCGGAAGACGGGTGCCGGGGCCGAGCTGATCTCCGACCCCGACCTCGCGGTCGCGGTGGCCGCGGCTGCCGTCGAGGGGGGCGGGAGGCCGGTGACGGTGAAGCTGCGCTCGGGCCTGCGGGCCGGGGACCGGTCCGGCGTCGACGTCGCCGTGCGCCTCGTCCGCGAGGCGGGGGTGGCGGCGATCGCCTTCCATCCGCGCTCGGCGGCCGTCCAGCACAAGGGGACGCCCGACTACCAGCTCGTCCGTGAGCTGACCGGCCTGATCGACGTGCCGGTGATCGTCTCCGGGGGGCTCGACAGCGCCGAATCCGCGCGCACGGCGTACAGGGAGTCCGGCGCCGACGCGGTGATGATCGCCCGCGGCTCGTTCGGCTACCCGTGGATCTTCGAGGAGCTGACGGGGCGACGGACGGAGGCGCCGGACCCCGAGGAGATCGCGGCGGAGCTGCTCTGGGTCATCGACGCCGCCGAGGAGCACCTCGGGGCGGCCCGGGCATCGCACTACCTGCGCAAGTTCTACCCCTGGTATCTGGCGCGGATGGGGGTCCCGCACCGCGACGCCGCCTGCTTCCAGCAGCTCGAGGATCTCGGCGAGGCCCGCGAGCGCGTCCGCGAGCTCGGCACCGCCCGGCTCGCGGCGGCCTGAGGCGCCGTTCCGGCGGTCGCGCGGGCGGCCGCTCCCAGGCCCGTTGAACCGGCGAGAGCCGTTGCTATAGTTCCGCGCCGCCGTGCCCGACCAGCGGCCCCTCGCGGGACTGCAAATCGGGCGTTTCTGTTCTCCGGGAGGGCGTTTTCAGACGGCAACCGGGGACGAACACGAGGAAGGTAGAACGTGGCCAGAGAGTCCCTGATCACTCCCGAAGGTCTCGAGAAGCTGAAGGCGGAGCTCGAGGAGCTCCAGACGACGCGCCGGCGTGAGGTCGCCGAGCGGATCAAGGAGGCCCGCGAGTTCGGCGACATCGCCGAGAACTCCGAGTACGACGACGCGAAGAACGAGCAGGCCATGCTCGAGCAGCGGATCGCCCAGATGGAGGAGCGCGTCCGCCGTGCGATCGTCGTCGACAAGGATCAGGTCGACACCGGCGTCGTCTCCGTCGGCGTCAAGGTGCACGTCAAGGACCAGAAGACCGGCGACTCCCGCAAGTTCCAGCTCGTCGGCTCGGCCGAGGCCAACCCGGCCGAGGAGAAGCTCTCGCACGAGTCCCCGATCGGCAAGGCCCTGATGGGCCGCAAGCGCGGCGAGATCGTCAGCGTCGAGGTGCCGCGGGGTCCGGCCAAGGAGCTGAAGATCACGAAGATCGAGGCCGCCTAGGTCCGTGTCCTAGGCGGGGGCCGTCGGGGGTGGGCACCGCCTCCGCACTTCGTGCTGAGTGTCGGCGGCGCCCACCCCCGCCGACCCCTGGGCCGGCGGCCGGCGGGCGGCCCGACGATCTTGTGATCCGGGCGAGCGAATCGACACATCGGCTCACCGTTGGTTGGGTACTGATCGGGATTCGGGTTGCTCTGCAGCCACGATCCCGATCGGTGGCTTCATTGGGCCGCGTTTGGTGGCCATACGACCCTCAACTCGGCCCGATGCCCCGGCGCTAGCCTCCTCAGCGTTCCGCCCCGCATCCCCCTCACTGCCAAAACCACCCCGCACCCTGCCGGCAGCCGCGCGACCAGCCGCCGCCGGTCTCCAGTCCTACACCTCGTCCAGGTGCAGGTCGAAGAGCTCGACGTCGAGGATCCTTCCCAGCTTCTCGCCGCAACGGCGCTGGACTCCGAACGAGCGGAAGCCGACCGCCTCGTGGACGGTGACGCTGGCCGGGTTCGGCTGGGCGATCCGGGCGAGCAGGACGTGGATCTCGGGGAGCGAGCGGGCCCGTCCGACGAGGTCGGCGAGCAGCGCCCGGCCGATTCCGGCGCCGCGGCTGACGGGATCGACGTAGACCGAGACCTCGCCGGTCCGGCGATAGGCGCCGCGCGGGGACCAGGGGCCGATCGATGCCCAGCCGACCACCTTGCCGTCGGCGACCGCGACCGTCACCGGGTGGTAGGGGGCGCGGGCGGTCAGCCATTCGTCGTCACGCCCCGGCTCGCGCGACTCGATGTCGAACGTCGCGACGCCGCCCTCGACCTCGCGGTTGTAGATCGCGAAGATCCGCGGCAGGTCGTCGAGAACGGCGGGACGGATGTCGATCGGAGTCGTGGCGATCCCTGCAGTAAAGCGATTCGCGACCCACCCATCCCGGCGGCACCCGGCCGGCGCCGCCAAGGCCGTTCGCCGCCTCGCCTCAGGCCTTCGCGGGCTCCGCCGGCGCCGTCTCGAGGTCGAGCACGAGCGTCTCGACCGCGGCGTCGAGGTCCCCGGCGGAGATGCCCGGCGCTGAGACGTTGAGCTCGGTCGTCGCTATCGGCCCCCGGATCCCGCGGACGAGGGCGATCTGATCGCCCCGCGTCCGCCCGTCCCCCGTCGTCATCAGGACCCCGGGCCGGCCGCCGAAAGAGCCGGCGAAGACGCGGACCGGCTTGCCCGGCAGGTTCGCGTCGGCGTACTCGGCGGCGAACGCCAGCGGTTCGAGCGGCGTCAGGCCGTTTGCCCGCGCGTAGGCGCTGAAGAACGCCTCCTCGGAGGCGATCGTTGCGACCGAGCGCGAGACGGAGCGGAAGGTCAGGGGCGCCACGATCGCGATCAGGATCACCTGGTAGATCAACACCGCCCTCAGTGGGTCGCCGAGGTTCAGCAGGAGGCCGTAGATGCCGCCGCCGATCACGTTGATGCCGATCAGCCAGAGGATCGTCAGCTTGATCGTCCGCCCGATCGTGCCGCCGTCGCGCCGGGCCAGCGCCGAGGCCGCGGGGAGCTCGGAGCCGACGTCGGCGGGGTTCCCCGCCCCGAGCTCGCCGACGATGCCGGCGGCGATCTGCGCGTTGCGGTTCACCTTCGTGTTCTTCGCCGCCTTGCCGCCGCCGGCCTCGCTCGCCTCGAGCGCCTCCTCCGAGAGCGCCGTCGCGATCCGGGCTGCGTCTCCGCACAGGCCCTCGAGATCGTCCCGGTCGGTGATCGCCGACTCCCGGGCGACCACGAGGACACCGTCGGCGTACTCCGCGCCCCAGTCGTCGGGGCTGCGCTGCAGCCACTCGGTCAGGGCGGGGGAGAGGAGCTCGGTCAGCCAGCCCTCGTCGATTCCCCGATCGGCGAGGACGCGGACGTCGGGGGCCGGCTCCCACTTCTTCGCATCCGCCGGCAGGTGCGACCCGACGAGGGCGCCGAACAGCAGGTAGGGGGCGTAGCCCATCGCGGCCGGCACCTTGACGACGACGGCGGTCCGCCGATGGGTCGTCGTGCGGTCGTCGGAGCGGGTCTCGTAAGTGCAGTGGAGGATCGTGCCGGTCGCGCCGCCGGGCAGCTCGCCGTGGCCGGCGCCCTCGACCTTCAGGCTGCCCTCGCCGAGGAGGGCGCCGGTGTCGGGCAGCTCGCCGCCGGTTCCCGCCTCGAGCCCGGAGGCCGCGGCGAACGCCGACAGCGCGCCCGCTTCCTTGGTTCCGGCCATGACCGGAATCTATCGGCGGGAGAGCCGGCCACCCCGGCGGCGAGGGGCGCCCGCGGCGGGCGCGGGGCCCGGAGTTCCGCAGGTTGCGGGAACGCGGTGCACGCGGGCTGCCGCGCCGCCGAACCGACCGACACCCCCGTCTATACTTCTGCATCCGCGCAAACCACAAACCGGAGGGCTGAACGATCGGCAAGCAGGCGCCGAAGAATTTGATTCAGAACTCCGGCGGCAGCGCATTCCCGGGGAGCGTCCAGGCCGGGGACCGGCAAGCGTCCGGGCGGAGCCGGAGGATTACGGCTCCGAGCTCAAGTACCCACGGAAGACAGGTCAGGTAGCCAGTGTTCGAGAGATTCACAGAGAGGGCTCGTCAAGTCGTCGTCCTCGCCCAGGAGGAGGCGCGGACCCTCAAGCACAACTACATCGGGACCGAGCACATCCTGCTCGGGCTCCTGCGAGAGGAAGAGGGCCTCGCCGCCCGCGTCCTCGAGTCCCTCGACATCACCGTCGAGCGCGTCCGTGCCCAGGTGGTGCGGATCGTCGGCTCCGGTGAGGAGGTCACGTCCGGGCAGATCCCGTTCACGCCCCGGGCCAAGAAGGTCCTCGAGCTCGCCCTCCGCGAGGCGCTCTCGCTCGGCCACAACTACATCGGCACCGAGCACATCCTGCTCGGACTGGTCCGCGAGAACGAGGGCGTCGCCGCCCGGATCCTGCTCGACTTCGACGCCGATTCCGAGAAGATTCGCAACGAGGTCATCCGGATGCTCTCGGGCCCCGGCGGCCGCCGCCAGGGCAGCTCCGGCAGCTCCAGCTCGACCGGCTCCGGCGAGGGCAAGAAGTCCTCGAAGCTGCTCGACCAGTTCGGCCGCAACCTGACGAAGCTCGCCGCCGACGGCAAGCTCGACCCCGTGATCGGTCGCGAGACCGAGATCGAGCGGATCATGCAGATCCTCTCCCGCCGCACGAAGAACAACCCGGTGCTGCTCGGCGAGCCGGGCGTCGGCAAGACCGCCGTCGTCGAGGGCCTCGCCGCGCGGATCACCAACGGTGAGGTGCCGGAGCTGCTGCGCAACAAGCAGATCTACACGCTCGACCTGGCGGCTCTCGTCGCCGGCTCGAAGTACCGCGGCGAGTTCGAGGAGCGCCTGAAGAAGGTGATGAAGGAGATCACCCAACGCGGCGACATCATCCTGTTCATCGACGAGCTCCACAACCTCGTCGGCGCCGGTGCCGCCGAGGGTGCGATCGACGCGGCCTCGATCCTGAAGCCCGCCCTCGCCCGCGGCGAGCTGCAGACGATCGGCGCGACGACGCTCGACGAGTACCGCAAGTACCTCGAGCGCGACTCGGCGCTGGAGCGCCGCTTCCAGCAGATCAAGGTCGACCAGCCGTCGATCGAGCAGAGCGTGCAGATCCTCGAGGGGCTGCGCGACCGCTACGAGCAGCACCACAAGGTGAAGATCAGCGACGAGGCGCTGGCCGCCGCGGCCGATCTCGCCGACCGCTACATCTCCGAGCGCTTCCTGCCGGACAAGGCCATCGACCTGATCGACGAGGCCGCCTCGCGGCTGCGGATCAAGTCGATGTCGCAGCCCCCCGTGTACCGCGATCTCGAAGACGAGATCGACGAGACGCGGCGCGCCAAGGAAGCCGCGATCGAGGCCCAGGAGTTCGAGAAGGCCGCCAATCTCCGCGACAAGGAGCGCCAGCTCACCGCGAAAAAGCGCGAGCTCGAGGAGGAGTGGAGCTCCGGCGAGGAGGGCACCCGCCCGGTCGTCGGCGAGGAGGAGATCGCCGACATCGTCTCGATGTGGACCGGCATCCCCGTCTTCAAGCTGACCGAGGCCGAGACCAAGAAGCTCGTCCGCATGGAGGAGGAGCTGCACAAGCGCGTCGTCGGCCAGGAGGTCGCGATCACCGCGGTCTCGAAGGCGATCCGCCGCGCCCGCGCCGGGATCAAGGATCCGAAGCGGCCGTCCGGCTCGTTCATCTTCCTCGGCCCCTCGGGCGTCGGCAAGACCGAGCTCGCGCGGACCCTCGCCGAGTTCCTGTTCGGCGACGAGGACTCGATGACCCGGATCGACATGTCCGAGTACATGGAGAAGCACGCGGTCAGCCGCCTCGTCGGCTCGCCCCCCGGCTACGTCGGCTACGACGAGGGCGGCCAGCTCACCGAGGCCGTGCGGCGGAAGCCGTACTGCGTGCTCCTGCTCGACGAGATCGAGAAGGCCCACCCGGACGTCTTCAACATCCTGCTGCAGATCCTCGAGGACGGCCGCCTCACCGACGCCCAGGGCCGGACCGTGGACTTCCGCAACGCGATCGTGATCATGACGTCGAACGTCGGCGCCCAGGACATCGCCCGCAACACCCCGCTCGGGTTCGCGGTCACCGACGAGACGGGCACGACCTACGACGACATGAAGAAGCGGATCATGGGCGACCTCAAGAAGGTCTTCCGTCCCGAGTTCCTGAACCGGATCGACGAGGTGATCGTCTTCCACAAGCTCAGCCGGGACGAGATCAAGGTCATCATCGACCTGCTGATCGGCCGCGTCCGGACCCAGATCTCCGAGCACGAGCTCCAGCTCGACCTGACCGAGGAGGCGAAGGACCTGCTCGTCGAGAAGGGCTGGGACCCGTCCATGGGCGCCCGCCCGCTGCGGCGCGCGATCCAGCGCTACATTGAGGACCCGCTCGCCGACGAGGTGCTGAAGGCCGGCCCGGACTCGATCGAGGCCGGCACGACCGTCCTGGTCTCCCGCGACGAGGCGGGCGACGAGAAGGACCAGCCGCTCAAGCTCGAGCTGATTCCGCCGAGCAAGCCGGTCGGCGAGGACAAGCAGCCGGTCGGGGTCGGGGCGAAGGGCTCCGACGAGGACGAGCCGTCCGACGACGGCTCGGGCGACGAGCCCGCCGAGTCCGGCGAGCCGAGCGAGTAACGGCCGGCGCCGTTCCCGGCGCCCGGGTCAGAACGCCCGCAGCTCCGCCAGGTCGGCGGGCGGCGGCCATGGCGCCGCTCTGCGGTCCGGGACCGCCGCGGTTCCACCCTCCGCCGTCGCGGCCCGCTCCGGATGGAACCGGTAGCCGACCGCGAAGTGGGTGTGGATGTACTGCCAGTCCGGAGCCCAGATCTCGAGCTTGCTCCGGACCTTCCTGACGACGACGTCGACCGACCGGTCGCGGTGCCGCATCGCGCCGCCCCAGACGACCTCGTAGATGTCGGGGCGCTGCATGACCGTGTCGGGATTGGACGCTAGCGCGGTGAGGAGCTTGTACTCGCGGACGGTCAGGCCGGCGCGCCGGCCCTCGACCAGGACGTCGAACTCCTTCGGACGGATTTCGAGGTTGGCGATTGTGATTGCTTCGGAAATGACCGATCTCCCTTGACGGCCCAGGACGGTGACGCGAGCAATATGTTTCAAAGCAGTCACCGGTATGTGAAGCGCGGGTTTCGCGATGGAGAAGATCCTGTTACGCGCGACGGCATCCCTAGGGTGATCGGCGATGGGCGAGCGGCCGCTGAACCGGACTGAGAGGCCGCGCGCGCTCGTGGCGGCGGGGATCCTCGCCGGGCTCACCGCCAACTACTGGGCGCTCGAGACGCTGCTCGCCGACCGCACCGACCCGGACGGCTCCTGGATCAGCGACCTCGGCGCCAGGACCGAGGAGACCGGGCTGCTCTTCGACCTGCTCGAGGCCGCCTCCGGCGTGGTTCTCGTCGCCTTCGCGCTGCTGCTCATGCCCTTCCTCGCCGGCCGCTCCCGCGAGCTCGGGTGGGGCGCGTGGGGCCTGCTCGCCGTCGGCGGCTGCACGATCGTCGACGGCGCGTTCCCGCTCAGCTGCGGCGAGACGCTCGCCGAGCCCTGCGAGCTGCGCTACGACCTCGTCGACCTGATCCACGGCGGTGAGACGTTCATCTCGATCGGGATCACGATCGTCACGTTCGGCCTGTTCGCGGTCGGGCTGCTGCGGGAGTCGGACGCGGGCCTGCGGCGCCTCGGCGCCTGGACGGTGGCGGCGGGGGCCGCGTGGACGGCCTGCAACGCGCTGATGGGAGCCCAGTACCTCATCGACGACCTCGCCTCCGCGAAGGGGGTCTTCCACCGCGCGGCGCAGGTCTTCCTCGGGCTCTGGCTGATCGCGGTCGCCGTGACCGCCCGCCGCCTTCCCCCGCCCGAGCCCTGAGCGCGGCAGGGGCGCGGTGCCGTCCCCCGGGCTTGGCAGGATCGTCGGTGATGGCCAAGCAGCGCAGCCGCTACGTCTGCCGCGATTGCGGCCACGAGTCGCTGGCCTGGTCCGGGCAGTGCCCTGGCTGCTCGGAGTGGAACACGCTCGAGGAGGTGGTCGTGACCGCGACGACCGCAGCCGGCGCCGGCCGCTCGAAGCGCCGCAGCGCCGCGGCGGCGCCGCGGTCGATCCCGCTGCGCGACGTCGCGGCGCCGGCCGAGGAGCGCCTCGGCACCGGCATCGGCGAGCTCGACCGTGTCCTCGGCGGCGGCCTCGTCCCGGGATCGCTGGTCCTGCTCGGTGGCTCGCCCGGCATCGGCAAGAGCACGATCACCGCGATGGCGCTCGGCAACCTGGCGGCCGCGGGCCGCGACGTCCTCTACGTGACCGGTGAGGAGTCGGCTGCGCAGGTGCGGATGCGAGCCGAGCGACTGGGGGAGAGCGCTCTCGACGTCCCGGTTCTCGCCGAGACGGACCTCGCCTCGGTCGCGGCGGCGATCGAGTCCGAGCGGCCCGACGCCTGCGTCGTCGACTCCGTCCAGACGCTGCACTCGGCGGAGCTCTCCAGCGCCCCCGGCTCGGTCGCGCAGGTCCGCGAAGCGGCGAACGCGCTGATGGAGGTCGGCAAGCGCAACGGCACGGCGCTGATCCTCGTCGGGCACGTCACCAAGGAGGGCGCCGTTGCCGGGCCGCGCGTCCTCGAGCACCTCGTCGACTGCGTGCTGCTCTTCGAGGGTGAGCGCGAGCGCTCCTACCGGACGCTGCGCGCGCTCAAGAACCGTTTCGGGGCCACCAGTGAGCTCGGCGTCTTCGAGATGCGCGAAGCGGGATTGGTCGAGGTCGAGGACCCTTCCGCCCGGTTCGTCGGCGAGGCCACCGCGGCCTCCGGGTCGGTGGTGCTCTGCGCGATGGAGGGGACGCGGCCGCTGCTCGTGGAGGTCCAGGCGCTGGTCGCGCCCACCGAGGTCGTCCCGCCGCGCCGGGTCGCCAACGGCATCGACCGCAACCGGCTGGCGATGATCCTCGCCGTCCTCTCCCGCCATGGCGGCGTCGGGGTCGGGAATGCCGACGTCTTCGTCAACGTCGCCGGCGGCGTCCGCGTCGACGAGCCCGGCGCCGACCTGGCGATCGCGCTCGCGATCGCATCCGCCCATCGCGGCGAGCCGCTCAGCGATCGCGAGGGCAGGCCGCTCGCCTGCTTCGGCGAGGTCGGGCTGACGGGCGAGCTCCGCTACGTCGCCCACGCCGAGCGCCGGGTCGCCGAGGCGCTCAAGTTCGGGCTCTCGCCGGTCCTCGGGCCGGCGATCCGTGAGGCCCCCTCGGGCCTGGAGCCGGCGGCGACCCTGCGGGCGGCGCTGGGAACGGCCCGGAAGCGGTTCGGGACCGCCCTCCGCGAAGCCGCCTGATCCCCGCTGCAGGGGGGAACCGAACGGTGACCGGTGACGGTCGCAGCTTGACAAAGCCGAATCCGATCTTTCAACTCGGAATGGCCGGAAATCGGCTCTTTATGCGCTTCTGCCATCATTCGTGGCGTTGATGGCGCTGGCTTCCTGGGACGATACGAATGCGGGGCTGGTGCACGAGGATCCGAGGCTCCTGAGAGCGCTCGACATGGTCGCGCCCGGGACGACGCTTCGCGAGGGCATCGACAACGTCATTCACGCTTCGACCGGCGCCCTGATCGTCATCGGCGAGCCCGAGGAGATCTCCTTCCTGTTCAGCGGTGGGCTCAAGCTCGACGTCGACTACACGCCGGGGCTGATCTACCAGGTGGCGAAGATGGACGGGGCGATCGTCCTCGACCCCGAGGCCCGGAAGATCTCCTGGGCGAACGTCCAGCTGATGCCGGATCCGACGATCCATTCCTCCGAGACCGGCACCCGGCACCGCACCGCCGAACGCGTCTCGAAGCAGACGAACGCGCTGGTCATCGCGATCTCCGCCCGCCGCGACGTCGTCTCGATCTACCTCGGCGGGATCAAGTACATCCTCCAGGACATCCCGACCGTCCTCAGCAAGGCCAATCAGGGCCTCGCGACGATGGAGAAGTACCGGCTGCGCCTCGACCGGGTGACGGCACGCCTGACCACGGTCGAGATGGCCGGCGCCGCGACGCTCCACGACGTGCTGACGGTCCTCCAGCGGGCCGAGCTCCTGCTGCGGACCTCGAACGAGGTCGAGCGCTACATCATCGAGCTCGGCGCCGAGGGCCGGATGATCGAGATGCAGCTCGAGGAGACGTCCGTGGGCGTGCTCTCCGACCGGGTGGCGCTGATCCGCGACTACGCGGTCGACGACAGCGAGGCGATGCTCGACTCGACGCTCGCGGAGCTCTCGAAGCTGAGCCACCAGGAACTGCTCGACCTCGGCCGCCTCGCCGAGCTCCTCGGCTTCGACCGCAAGGTCAACCCGCACGACCTCCAGGTCTCCGCCCGCGGCTACCGGGCGTTGAGCCGGATCTCCCGCCTGCCGCGCCTGGTCGGCGAGAAGGTCATCAAGCACTTCGGAAGCCTCGAGGAGATCCTCGCGGCCGGCGACGAGCAGCTCGCCGCGATCGACGGGGTCGGCGAGGACCGTGCCGCCGAACTCCGGGAAGGGCTCGACCGCGTGCGCGAGTCCGAGGTCTTCGAGCGATACCCACTGAACTGATGTGAACAGGCATCCCGCGAGTCGGGGTGCCGCGACTAGAGGAGGCAGACGATTCCTGAGCTAGTAGACGAAACGATTGACACCGATCTCGACATCGAGATGCTGCAGTGCGAGGACTTCGAGGTTGGCGACAACGTCGTCTATCCGCACCACGGGGCCGGTGTCGTCCTCCGCAAGGAGAGCAAGGATCTCCTCGGAGAGAAGCGCGAGTACTTGACGATCAAGATCCTCCACAACGACATGACCGTTCAGGTGCCCTGCGAGAACGCCGGCGTGGCGGGCTTGCGGCGCGTGATCGGGCCGGAGGACGTGAAGAAGGTCACCGCCGTCCTCACCGACGACGTGTCCGAGATGCCGAAGAACTGGAACCGGCGCTTCAAGCACAACCGCGAGAAGATCAAGACCGGCGACGTCTTCGAGCTCGCCGAGGTCGTTCGCAACCTCGCGATCCGCGAGATCGAGAAGGGCCTCTCCACCGGCGAGAAGCAGATGTACACGCGGGCGAAGAAGATCCTCGCCTCGGAGTTCATGTATGCGCTGGACAAGGATGAGGAGGGCGCCGAGGAGTACCTCGACGGCCTGCTCACCGAGCGCTTCGGCGAGACCGTCGCCGAAGCGGGTGCTCCCGCCTGAGCGGAGCCCGCGCAACGGCCGTCGTAGCGGCCGCCGGTTCCGGGCAGAGGCTCGGTGCCGGCGGCCCGAAGGCCTTCGTCGACCTCGGGGGAAGGGCGCTGATCGAGTGGTCGCTCGCGGCGCTCGACGCGGCGCGGTCGATCGGGTCGATCGTGATCGCCGCCCCGGCCGGTTTCGAGCGCGAGGCCGAGCTCGCCGCCGGACTCGCCGCGCCGAAGGCCGCCGTGGTCGTCACCCCGGGCGGCGCGACGAGGGCGGCATCGATCGAGCTCGCGCTCGACCACGTCCGCGGTGACCTCGTGGCGATCCACGACGCCGCCCGCCCGCTGATCACGCCCGGCCTCGTCGACCGGGTGCTCGCCCGGCTCGCCGCCGATCCCGAGGCGGCCGCGGCGATCGCGGCGGCGCCGCTGACGGACACGGTCAAGCGCTCCCGCGCGGCCCGCGGCGGGGAGGCCGAGGGGGCCGACGTCGTCGCCGAGACCCTCGACCGCGACCTCCTCTGGGCGGCGCAGACCCCGCAGGCGTTCCGGCTCGGCGCGCTCCGCGACGCCCAGCGCCGGGCCGCCGGGGAGGACCGCCTCGCCGCTGCGACCGACGAGGCTTCGCTGATCGAGCTCGCCGGCGGGCGGGTGCTGCTCGAGGAGACCGGCTCCGCCAACTTCAAGGTCACGACCGGCGCCGATCTGGCCGCCGCCGAGGCGCTCGTCGCCTCGGGCCCGGCCTGATCGGTCAGTCGCGGAACAGGAGCAGGCCCGTGACGACGAATACGAAGACGACCTGGCCGACTCCGAGCGCCGTGCCGGCGTTCGCCGCTCCCAGGGCCGCCGCCACCAGCGCCGTG
>JADFCZ010000002.1 GCA_018263295.1 Conexibacter sp. | reverse complement strand
CCGGCATCGGCATCGAGCGGATCTGCGTGTTCTCCGGGCGCGAGCGGACGCTGGAGCCGCTCGGATGAGCCGGGTCGGCGTCGGCTACGACAGCCACCGGTTCGTCGCCGGCAGGCCGCTCGTGATCGGCGGGGTCGAGATCGAGTTCGATCGCGGCCTCGATGGGCACTCCGACGCGGACGTGCTCGCTCACGCGGTCACCGACGCCGTCCTCGGCGCCGCCGGCGCCGGCGACATCGGCGCGCACTTCCCGCCGACCGACGAGCGCTGGAAGGACGCCGACTCGATCGAGCTCTTGCGGACCGTCGTCTCCGGGCTCGACGGGGCGGTCGTCAACGTCGACGCGACCGTGATCTGCGAGCGCCCGCCGATCGGCCCGCACCGAGCCGCGATGGAGGAACGGCTCGCGAATGCCGTCGGCGCTCCGGTCTCGGTCAAGGCGACGACCAACGAGGGCCTCGGCGCGATCGGCCGGGAGGAGGGGATCGCGGCGATCGCGGTCGCGGCCTTCGATCCCGCCCCGGGCACCGGCGCCTCCGACGCCCACGACACTCATTAGGCTTGCGGTAGTCGTGGCAGGAGCGATCAAGAGCATCAGGGGCACGGTCGGCGGGGCCGTGCGCAAGGTCAAGATCGGGCAGCTCGGCAGCCTCGCCGACCTCCCGTTCAACCTCAAGGTCCTGACCGACGCCGGGATCATCCGGCCGATGGGCCCGAGCGAGCTGCTCGCCGTCGGGCAGGCGGTGCGCCGCTGGGGAGCATCCCCCGCCGCCGGAATCGTTTCCGCCGCGGCCCGCCGGCCCGGCGACGTCGCGCTGATCGACGAGCTCGGCGAGGTCACCTTCGGCGAGCTCGACGCCCGCTCGAACGCACTGGCCCGGGCCCTGATCCGGGCCGGGGTGACCAGCGACGACTCGGTCGCGATCATGTGCCGCAACCACCGCGGCTTCGCCGACGCGATCTTCGCCAGCGCCAAGCTCGGCGCGTCGGTGCTGCTTCTGAACACGGACTTCGCCCGCCCGCAGCTCCTCGGCGTGATCGAGCGCGAGCGCCCGCAGGCGGTCATCTACGACGCCGAGTTCGAGAACCTCCTCGAAGGCGCGGAGGGCGAGGACCCGGAGCTGACCCGGCTCGTCTCCTGGGTGGACGACGACTACGCCGGCGACCGGCAGGTCGCCGAGGACGCGATCGCCCGCAACTCCGACGCTCCGCTCGACCCGCCGGAGGAGCCGAGCCGCTTCGTGATCCTCACCTCCGGGACGACCGGGACCCCGAAGGGGGCTCAGCGCGGTTCCCCCGACTCGCTGGCGCCGCTGGCGATCCTGCTCTCGAAGATCCCATTCCGCTCCGAGCGGAAGACGGTGATCGCGGCGCCGCTCTTCCACTCCTGGGGCTTCCTCAACTTCGCCTTCGGCCTCGCGCTCGGTTCGACCTTCGTGCTGCGCCGCCGCTTCGACCCGGAGGCGACGCTGGAGATGGTCGCCGACAACGACGCCGACGCCCTCGTCGTCGTCCCGGTGATGCTGCAGCGGATTCTCGAGCTCGACCAGGAGGTCCTCGACCGCTACGAGCTCCCGAGCCTGCGGATCACGGCCGCCAGCGGATCGGCGCTGCCCGGGGACATGGCGGTCCGCTGGATGGACAGCTTCGGGGACAACCTCTACAACTTCTACGGCTCGACCGAGGTCGGGTGGGCCACGATCGCCACGCCCGAGGACATGCGGAAGGCGCCGGGCACGGCCGGCCGGACCCCGCACGGCACCGAGGTGAAGATCCTCGGCGACGACGGTCGCGAGCTTCCCGATGGTGAATCGGGACGGATCTTCGTCGGCAACGAGATGTCCTTCGAGGGCTACACCGGCGGCGGCGGCAAAGACATCGTCGACGGCATGCTCTCCTCCGGCGACGTCGGTCACTTCGACGACGCCGGGCGCCTGTTCATCGACGGCCGCGACGACGAGATGATCGTCTCCGGCGGCGAGAACGTCTTTCCCCGCGAGGTCGAGGACCTGCTCGCGAACCACGATGCGATCGACGAGGCGGCGGTCATCGGCGTCGACGACGAGAAGTTCGGCCAGCGCCTGAAGGCGTTCGTGGTCACGAGCTCCGGCGCGGACCTCGACGAGGCCGGCGTCAAGGACTACGTCAAGGAGAACCTCGCCCGTTACAAGATCCCGCGCGAGGTCGAGTTCATGGACGAGTTGCCGCGCAACCCGACCGGCAAGATCCTCAAGCGCGAGCTGGAGTAGGGATAACTCCGGCGGAATGCTCCGCTTCGCGTCCGCTTCCGCCGGTCGGCGCGGCGGTACTGGACGGGATGACATGTGGCGACGCTGGTGCACTTTCTCGGCCTCAGACCGAGTAATTGCACCGTCTCGGCGGCAGCGCCGGGCCCGCCGCCAATAGAGTCGCTCCGATGCGCGAGGTGACGATCAGGGACACGCTGAGCGGCGAGGTTCGACCGCTCGAGCCCGGGCCCATGGGCGAGGTCGGGATCTACGCGTGCGGGCCGACGACGTACGGGCCGATCCACATCGGCAACGCCCGTCCCTACGTCGTCTTCTCGCTGCTGCGCCGCTTCCTCGCCCACGAGGGCTACGCCCCGACGCTGGTCATCAACCTCACCGACGTCAACGACAAGATCTACGACGCCGCCCGCGAGGCCGGGATGTCGTCCGCCGATCACGCGGAGCGGATGATCGCCGCCTACCGGGCCGACACCGACGCACTCGGGCTGGGGCGGCCCGACGAGGAGCCGAAGGCGACCGAGACGATCGGGCCGATCGTCTCCCTGATCGAGGACCTGGTGGCCTCCGGGCACGCCTACGAATCCTCCGGCGACGTCTACTTCCGGGTTCGCAGCTTCCCCGCCTACGGGCAGCTCTCCAACCGCGACACCGAGCAGATGGACCAGGGGGAGGAGGCCGGCAGCGCCGAGCTCAAGGAGGACCCGCTCGACTTCGCGCTCTGGAAGGCGCGCAAGGAGGGGGAGGACACGTCGTGGCCCAGCCCCTGGGGCGACGGCCGCCCCGGTTGGCACATCGAGTGCTCGGCGATGGCGGAGGACCTGCTCGGGCTCGAGTTCGCGATTCACGGCGGCGGCTCCGACCTCGTCTTCCCTCACCACGAGAACGAGCTCGCCCAGACCGAGGCCGCCCGCGAGCGCCCCCTGGCGAAGATCTGGATGCACAACGGCATGGTCCAGACGCGGAAGCAGGCCGGCGACACCGAGAAGATGGCGAAGTCGGTCGGCAACGTCTTCCTCCTCGGCGAGGCGGTCAGGGCGTTCGGCCCCGAAGCCGTCGTCGGGTTCCTCGTCTCCGGGCACTACCGCCAGCCGCTCGCCTTCGGCGAGGGCGCTCTCGAGGAGGCTGCGGCGCGCAACCAGCGGATCCGCGAGTTCTTCCGCGAGGGTGAGGACCCGCCCGGCGAGCCGGCGCCCGCGGTGCTGGCGCGCCGCGAGGCATTCCTCGACGCGCTCGCCGACGACTTCAACACCCCGCGTGCGCTCGCCGAGCTCTTCGGCCTGCTCGCCGACGCCCGCCGCGAGGAACTGCCGGGGGCGCGCCGCGTGGCCCTCGAGCTCCTGGAGCTGCTCGGCCTCGAGTCGCTCGCAGCCCCCGAGGACGGGGGAGATGGCGCCGCCGAGGCGGAGGGCTTGCTGGCCGACCGCGAGCGGGCGCGGGCCGAGCGCGACTTCGACCGGGCGGACGAGATCCGCGACCGGCTCGCCGAGCTCGGCTGGGAGGTCCGCGACACGGCCGAGGGCGCGAGGCTCGTCCGCCGCGGGTCCTGAGGTGCCGGCGCGCGAGCTGATCTACGGCCGCAACCCGGTCCGTGAGGCGCAACGCGGCCGCCGGCGCGTCCACCGGGTCTGGACGAGCGAGGACACCGGCACCGACGAATTGGCCAGGCTGGCGGGCTCGCCCGACCACCAGGGGATCGTCGCCGAGGTCGATCCCTATCCGTACGCCGACCCGGGCCGGCTGCTGGCCGCCGACGGCTCGTTCGTGGTGGCGCTCGATCAGGTCCAGGACCCGCGGAACCTCGGAGCGATCTGCAGGACCGCCGAAGCCGCCGGGGCGGCGGGCGCGGTCATCTGCGAACGGCGGGCGGCGGCGGTCACGGCGGCGGCGTGCAAGGCCTCGGCGGGTGCCGTCGAGCACCTGCCGGTCGCCCGGGTTCGCAACCTGACCGACTGGATCACCACGGCGAAAGAGGCCGGAGCATGGGTCTACGGCGCCGACGGAGGGTCGCCGACGAGCTTCAGAACCCTCGACTTCGAGGGGAGGGTTGTGATCGTCCTCGGCAGCGAAGGGGAGGGTCTGCGACCCCGGGTCGCCGGCGCCTGCGACGAGCTGGTCCGGATTCCCGCCGTCGGCATGGTCGGGTCGCTGAACGTCTCCGCGGCGGCGGCCGTGCTCCTGTTCGCGGTCGCCGAAGCCCATTCCGAAGCCGATTGAGCGGCCTCAGCGCGCCCGGAATGCCTAGCGGCGGGGGCGGACGGATAGCGTCTCCTGCAAGGAAACTTGCAGGAGACCGCGGATTCGGGTTGACAGAACTCCGCTGGCGGTTAAAGTGCCGACAGCAAGTAAGGCTGAACTAAAGGTTCACGGTTCATACGTCTTACGTTGTGATTTCGGAGATTGAGGCGCCTGGGGAGGTAAGGCGCCACGGCCCCCCATTGGAGGAGAGCACGTGGCAGCAATGACCCAGGAGTTCCCGCGGATCGGCGCGGCGTCGAAGTCGACGCGCAGCGGCGAAGCCGCCGGAGAGCTCAATGACGCCTATCTGGTCGCGCAGGCGAAGCGCGGCGACAGCGTCGCCTATGACCGGATCGTCCGGCGCTACCGGGGCTTCGTCCGCCTCAAGGCGTCCTCGTACTTCCTGCTCGGCGGGGAGTCCGACGATCTCATCCAGGAGGGACTCGTCGGCCTCTACAAGGCCATTCGCGACTTCCGCACCGACCGTGAGTCGAGCTTCCGCAACTTCGCGGAGCTCTGCATCACGCGGCAGATGATCACCGCGGTGAAGACCGCCAGCCGCAACAAGCACGCGCCGCTGAACCAGTCGATCAGCTTCGCGACGTCCCCCACCGCCGCCGGCGACGGCGAGTCGACGCTCGAGGAGATCCTCCCGGGCTCGCGGGTGGAGGACCCGGCCTCGAAGGTGATCTCGACCGAGGAACTGGGCAGCCTCGTCGAGTGCCTGACGTCGGTGCTCTCGGACCTCGAGAGCGAGGTCCTCACCTGCTACCTCGACGGCCGCTCCTACGAGGAGATCGCGGAGCGTCTCGCCTGCGACACCAAGACCGTCGACAACGCCCTCCAGCGCGTCAAGCGCAAGGTCTCCGCCCATCTCGCCTCCCGCGAGGTCCTCCACTAGACGTTCGGCGCTCCTCCTCCGAAAGTTCGCCAACGCGCCTCGAAGGCCGGGTTCGCCCGGCCTTCGGCGCGTCCGGGGCCGGTTGCGCGGCTGGACGGCATTAGGCTTTCGGCGATTGCCGGGATAGCTCAGTTGGTAGAGCAGCTCTCTTGTAAAGAGCAGGCCGTCGGTTCGATCCCGGCTCCCGGCTTGATCCGGCGCTCGCGCCGCCTGTAACTGGGCGTGGCGCGGCGTGTACCGCTTCGCGGTGGCCGACAAGGGAGACAGCGGGAAGGGCGCGTCCGGCTCCGACAGCGTCCGGGAGAAGCCGCGGAAGGCGCCGAAGACGGGCGCCTCCGATCGGATCGGCGCCGATCGGATCAGCGCCTATCACGAGTACACGCGGACCAAGGGGGTCAACTGGCCGCTGTACGTGATCGCACGGGCGATCCTCGTCCCCGCCTTCCTGATCTGGTTCCGGCTCGAGCGGCTCGGTCGCGAGCACGCCCGGGTGGAGGGCGGCCTGATCGTCGCCGCCAACCACCGCAGCTTCCTCGACCCGTTCGTCCTCGGCGCGCTGCTGCCGTGGCGGCGGCCGATGCACTACGTCGCCAAGGTCGAGCTGTTCGAGCCGGCCTGGCAGGGCTGGATCCTGAGCCGCCTCGGCGCCTACCCGGTCCGTCGCGGCGAGGCCGACTCGGAAACTCTGGAGACCTCGCGCCGGATCCTCGAGCGCGGCGGCGCTCTCTGCATCTTCCCCGAGGGCACCCGGATCCGCCGCGGCTCGCTCGCGGTCCCGCACCGCGGCGTCGGCCGCCTCGCCCTCGAAACCGGCGCCGCCGTCCTGCCGGTCGCCGTGCACGGCTCCGAGCACGTTCGCGACGGCTGGAAGATCCGGCCGCGCAAGGTCCGGCTCCGCGCCGGCAAGCCGCTGACCTTCCCGCAGACCGAGAACCCATCGCCGTCCCTCGCCGCCACGGTGACGACCCGGATCTGGCCGAACATCGAGCTCCAGTGGGAATGGCTCGGCGGCCTGCCGCCGATGCGCAAGGCAGCGGTGATCGGCGCCGGGAGCTGGGGCACGGCCGTCGCCGTGCTGCTGGCCCGCGGCGGGGTCGAGGTCCAGCTCGGCTGCCGCACTGCCGAGCAGGCCGACCGCGTCGCCGCCGACCGCGAGAACCCCTACCTGCCGGGAATCACCCTCGCCGAGTCGATAACGGTCAAGCGCGCCGCCGACATCGAGGTCGCCGGCCTCGACCTCGTCTGCCTCGCGGTGCCCTCGGCGTCGTTGCCCGCGGCCGTCGGGTCGCTCTCGGACCGGATCGGATCCCGGACCGCCGTGTTGCTCCTCAGCAAGGGCCTCGTGCCGCCGCTCGGGACGCTCCCGAGCGAGTACGTCGACGAGCGCATCCGGGCTCGCGCCGTCGCCGCGCTCGGCGGCCCCGCCCACGCCAAGGAGGCAGCCTCCGGCACCGCCGCTCTCGCGCTCGCCAGCCGCGACGAGGACCTCCGCGCGCAACTCGGGGACGTCTTCGACCGCGCCGGCTTGATCTGCGAGCGGACCGCCGACGTCGTCGGCGTCGAGATGGCGGGCGCCGCCAAGAACGCAGCCTCGCTCGCCGCCGCCGCCGCCGCGCCGCACGGCCTCAACGCCGCCGGGATCGCCGCCGCCGAGATCTGGCGCGAGTGCACGGCCTACGCGATCATGCGCGGCGGCGAGCTCGAGACGTTCGCCGGCCTCGCCGGCGTCGGCGATCTGACGGCCACGATCCTCGCGCCCGGCAGCCGCAACCGCCGTGCCGGCGAGCTGCTCGGCAGCGGCGTTCCCGCCGAGCAGATCCCGGACCGGCTCGGGCAGGCTTCGGAGGGGCTCGACTCGGTGCCGCTGATCGCGGCGGCCGTCGAGGGGGCCGGCGTCGACGCGGGCGGGCTCAGCGGCCTCGCGGCGCTCATCGACGGCGATCTGACCGCGATCGAGTGGGTCGAGGGACTGCGCCGGGCCGAGCGGGCGAGGACCGCAGCGTGAGCGGCGTCGCCTCCCGACTACTCTTGCCCGGTGACGGAGAGTTCCAGCACCGATCCCGCGGCGGCGGCCGCCGGCAACGGCTCGCCCGCGGGGAAGCGGGAGCTCGACGGCGCCTTCTCGGATCTCTACCGCGAGCATCTGCGCGACGTCTACTCGTACTGCTACTACCGGATCGGCAATCACCACGACGCCGAGGACCTGACCGAACAGACCTTCCTGCAGGCCTACCGCCACTTCGAGCGCGCCCGCCGCGAGTCCGACGGCCGGCCGCTGCGGCCGTGGCTGATCCGGATTGCTCACAACCTCGCGGCCAACTATCACCGCGACCGCTCGCGCCGGCCGACCGCCGCGCTGGACAACGTCGAGCCCGTCGAGCACCCGCACGACACCGAGCGCGTGGTCGAGGGCCGGGAGCGGATGCGCGAGGTCATGTCGGGCATGGACCGGCTCTCCGACGACCGCCGCGAGGCGCTGATCATGCGGTTCTCGCTCGGGATGTCGAACCGCGAGATCGCCCGGGCGCTCGGTCGCAGCGACGGCGCCACCAAGGTCCTGATCCATCGCGCGATCAAGCAGCTCGAGGAAGAGCTGCAACTCGCGGGGGCGAGCGATGAGTGAGCGGTTCGAGTCCGAGGACCTCGAGCGCCTGCTCGCCGACGCCCTGCGCCCGATCGAGCCGCCCGAGCGGCTCGGCGGCAGGGTCGAGGCCACGCTCTCGAAGCTGACCGGCGCCGCCGCCAGCGAGCTCTCCTGGTGGGCCGACGAGCTCTCGGAGACCGAGCTCCAATCGCTCCGGGACCCGCGCAACTGGGTGCGGCCGGTCGCCGCCGCGGCGGTCGGCGGGGTCGCCGGCACGGCGCTGGTGCTGATGAGCGTCAGGCGCCGGCGGAGGAACGACGGCTTTCGCGCCGCCGTCGGCGAGATTCGTCGCTCGATCGACTTCTAGGCGAGCGCGAGCCACGGGGCTTGGCCTTCGGCAGCGGTCCGTCGGCGAGCGCCGCCACGACTCCGAGGGCGCCGATCGCGAGGTGAAGGACGTTGTCCTCGTCGGTCAACGGCAGGACCTCGAGGATGTTGCCGATGTCGTGGTCCGTCTCGGCTACGCCCCAGAGGCCGAGCAGCAGGTAGAAGCCGCCGAGGACGGCAGCCGTCGGCCGCGGGCGGCGGGCGGCGAAGCCGAGCGCGAGCAGCCCGGTGAGCAGGTAGAGGACGTTGCGCCAGCCGTTGACGACGATGATCCCGCCGATGTCGTCGGCCGAGAGCTGCTTGCCGGTCTCGAAGCCGGCGTCGAAGAAGAACCCGAGAACGCCGAGCAGCGCCAGGAAGCCGCCGGCGGCGAGCGCGTACAGCCGCGCCGGCCCCGCTCCGCCCGTCCCCTGATCCCGTCCCTGATCGGATTGATCCGGCATCGAGGCGACAGCGTATGTTGATTTCGATGGCGGCAGCGTCAAACCCGGAAACCGCGCGGCTCGAGCGCCTCGCCGACGAGGAGCTGATGGCTCACGTCGATCGTAAGGACCCGCTCGCCTTCGAGGTCCTCTACGACCGCCACGGCGGCGCGGCCTACTCGCTCGCCTATCGGATCGTCGGCGATCGCAGCGGCGCCGAGGACGTCGCGCAGGAGGCGTTCCTGTCGATCTGGCGCAGCAACGCGCGATTCGATCGGGCCCGCGGCAGCGTCCGCAGCTGGGTGCTCAGCGTCGTCCGCAACCGGGCGATCGACTCCCTCCGCCGCGGCGGCAGCCGCGCGCCGAAGCTCGATCAGGACGACGACGCGGTGCTCGAGGCGCGACCCTCCGGGGAGATGACCGAGGATGAGGCGATCCGGCGCGAGACCTCGCGGGAGCTGCGCGGCGCGATCGAGAGCCTTCCCGACGACCAGTCGAAGGTGATCGAGCTCGCATACTTCGGCGGCTTCAGCCACTCCGAGATCGCCGAGATGCTGAGCATGCCGCTCGGCACGGTCAAGGGGCGGATGCGGCTCGGCCTCGAGAAGATCCGGGTGCAGATCGCCGAATCGATCAGCCCCGACGGCATGCTGGAGACGACATGAGCGACCGGATCGACAGCAACGAGCACGGCGAGCGCTGGAACCCCGAGCTCGCGGCCTACGCGCTCGACGCCCTCGACCCGGACGAGCGCAGCGCGGTGGAAGGGCACCTCGCGGGTTGCGAAACCTGCAGCGAGCGCCTGCGCTGGATGCTGCCGGCGGTCGACGTGCTCCCTGCCACCGTCGCCCCGCAGCCGCCCCCGCCTGAGTTGAAGGCGCGGATCATGGACACCGTCGGTCGCGAGGCCGCGCTGGTGCGGGCCGCCGAGGGCGACCGCGCGCCGGCCGTCGAGGACCGCCCCCGCCGCGGATTCCTCTCAGGGCTCTCGCTGCGGCCGGTCCTCGCCGGGCTCGGAGTCTTCGTGCTGCTCGCCGCCGCCGCGACCGGGCTCGTGCTCAGCGACGACGGGACCGACACCGGCGGTTCCGAGATCGTCTACACGGCCGAGGCCGAGCGACCCTCCTCGCCCGCGACCGGCCGGCTCGAGGTCGACGGCGACGCCGGCATGCTCCACGTCGCGAACCTGCCGCCCACCCACGATGGCGAGGTCTACCAGGCGTGGGTCCAGGACAAGGGAAGCGCCGGCGGGTCCGTCCACGCCTCCTCCGTGTTCGTCGTCTCCGAGCAGGGCGTCGGCGACGTCGCGATCCCGCACGGCCTCTCGAAGGCCGCGCGCGTGATGGTCACCCGAGAGCCGAAGGGCGGCAGCGAACACCCGAGCGAGAACTCGCTCCTGACCGCCGAGATGGGCTGAGCCCGGCGCGTCCCGCGAGGGCCGCGACCGGCGTCGAATACCCTGCCGCGATCGCCACGTGCTACCGACATCCCGACCGCGAGACCGGCGTCGCCTGCTCTCGCTGCGGCCGCCCGATCTGCCCGGACTGCATGACGCCGACATCGGTCGGCATGCGCTGCCCGGAGTGCGCCGGCGACCGAACCGAGGTCCGGACGACGCAGACGCTGACCACCGGCCGGATGCAGGCGACCTACGTCCTGATCGGGATCAACGTCTTCGTCTTCGTCCTGCAGCTCCTGACCGGGGGGCCGTCCGGCACCGACGGCCGCGTCTTCGCCGACGGCGCGCTCTGCGCCAACGCGGTCGGCGACGGCGGCATCTGCGGCGGCGGGGGGCAGGTGATCCAGTCGACCGGAGGGGAGTGGTGGCGAATCATCACCTCGGGCTTCCTCCACGGAGGCCTGATCCACCTGGCGCTGAACATGTTCGTGCTGTTCATCCTCGGTCAGGTGCTGGAGCCGGCGATCGGGACCGTCCGCTTCGTCGCCGTCTACCTGGTCGCCCTGATCGCCGGCTCCGTCGGTGCGCTCGTGATGTCGGATGCGTTCACGTTCACGGTCGGAGCCTCGGGCGCGATCTACGGACTCTTCATCGCGACGATCGTGATCGCGCGCCAGCGCGGTCAGATGCAGGTCGTCCAGCAGCTCGCGTTCTGGCTGGTCATCAACCTCGTGTTCACGTTCGCGGCCTCGAACATCAGCGTCGGCGGCCACCTCGGCGGCATCGTCGGCGGCGCGATCGGCGCCCTGATCGTCGTCGCGGCCGAGCGCACCCTCTCGCGCCGCGAGACTCTGCCCGCCGAGCTCGCGATCATGGCCGGGCTCGCGGTGGTCTTCTTCGCGGCCGCCGTCATCGTCGCCCAGCAGGGCGTCACGGTCCCGCTCTAGCGGTCCCGTCCAGGGGTCGCGACGCGAGGCCGGCGGGCGCCGGCACCAGATCGGGGTGGAGGAGGTGGCCGAGCAGCTCGACCCCGTCCGCCAGCCGCGGCCCCGGGCGCGAGAACGACGCCGCGGCGTCGACCGCGAATGCTGATCCCGCCCCGAGGGCGTCGATGCGCGCCGAGTGCCGCCGGCCCTCGCGCTCGGCGTCCGCGGCATGGAGCCCGCACGGCATGACGACGACCACCTCGGGGCGGGCGGCGGCGATCTCGTCCCAGCCGAGCTCCCGCGAGCGCTCGCCCGGCGCCGCGAGCGCGTCGATGCCGCCCGCCGCGGCGATCATCTCCGGCACCCAGTGACCGGCGCAGTAGGGCGGGTCGAGCCACTCGAGCGCGGCGACGCGGGGTCGCGACGCGCCGGCGGTGGCCGCACGGACGGTTTCGATCCGGCGCTCGAGGCTCGCCCGCAGATCCCGGCCGGCGCCCGGCTCGCCGGCGGCTGCGGCGAGCGTCTCGGCGTCCGCGAGCACGTCGTCGAGGCGGGACGGGTCCAGCGACAGCACGTCCGGCCGCGAGGGCAGGCCCGCCGCGACCGCGCGGACGTCGTCGCAGGAGACGGCGCAGACCGCGCAGACCTCCTGGGTGACGATCAGGTCGGGCTCGAGCTCCCGCAGCGTGTCGGCGTCGAGCTCGTACAGCGACTGCCCGGCGCCGGTGCGCTCGCGGACGGCCGCGTCGATCTCGGCCGGCGCGAGGCCGTCGGGGATCAGGCTCCGCGTCAGTCGCGGCAGCGCGGCCACCGCGGCCGGGTGATCGCATTCGTGGGTGACGGCGACGACGTCGGCGCCGAGCCCGAGCGCGAAGCTCATCTCGGTCGCCGACGGCACGAGGCTTGCGATTCGCATCGGCGCCGACTATAGGATCGGACGATGCTGCTCAGTGACGAGGAGATCGAGAGCCGGCTCGGCGGGCTGGAGGGATGGAGCCGCGAGGGCGACGCGATTGCGCGGTCGTTCGACCGCGGCGACTTCGTCGGCTCGGTCCGGTTCGCCGACGCGATCGTGGGCCCGGCCGAGGAGATGGGTCACCACCCCGATCTCGAGATCTCGTGGGCGACGGTGACGGTCCGGATCTCGACCCACTCGGAGGGCGGCCTGACGGCAGCCGACTTCGAGCTGGCCGCGCGGATCGACGCGCTCGCCTGAGCCCGACGATGAAGCTCGTCCACGTCGTCGGCACCCGACCGAACTTCGTCAAGATGGCGCCGGTCATCGCGGCCCTCCGTGCGGCCGACCCCGACGGCCGCCACGTCCTCGTCCACACCGGCCAGCACTACGACCGGATGATGTCCGGGATCTTCCTCGAGCAGCTCGGCGTGCCGGAGCCCGACCACATGCTCGGGGTGGGCTCGGGGTCGCACGCCGCCCAGCTCGGCGGCGTGCTGGAGGCGATCGCCCCGGTCCTGACCGCCGAGGAGCCCGACCTCGTGATCGTCCCCGGCGACGTCAACTCGACGCTCGCCGCGGCGCTCGCCTGCGCCCACCTCCGGATCCCGCTCGCCCACGTCGAGGCCGGGCTGCGCAGCTTCGACCGGACGATGCCCGAGGAGGTCAACCGGGTCCTCACCGACCAGGTATCCGACCTGCTTTTCACCCACTCGCCGGAGGCGGCGATCAACCTCGCCGCCGAGGGCGTCCCCGGGGAGCGCGTCCACCTCGTCGGCAACACCATGATCGACTCGCTCGTTGCCCTGGAGGACCGGTTCCGCGGCATCGGGGCGTGCTCCGCCCACGGGCTCGAGGCGGGCTCCTACCTGCTCGTGACCCTGCATCGCCCGGCGTTGGTCGACGGTCCGCTGCTCGGGGCGGCGATCGACGCGCTGGCCGCCGTCTCGGAGTCGATGCCGGTCGTCTTCCCGGTCCACCCGCGGACGCGGGCCGCCCTCGGCGAGCGCGCCGGCCGGCTCCCGGAGGGCCTGATGCTGACCGACCCGGTCGGCTACCTCGACTTCCTCTCGCTGGAGGCCGACGCGCGCGCCGCGCTGACCGACTCGGGCGGGATTCAGGAGGAGACGACCTACCTCGGGGTTCCCTGCTTCACGCTCCGCGACAACACCGAGCGTCCGATCACGATCGAGCACGGAACCAACCACCTGCTCGGCCTCGATCCGGAGCGGATCGCGGAGGTGCCCGGGCTCGTCGCCGCCGCCGGGCGGGGCCCCGTCGATCCGCCGCCGCTCTGGGACGGCCGTGCGGCCGAGCGCCTCGCCGCGGTCGTCACCGGCATCCACGCCACCTGATCAATCCGCCGTTTGCGCGGTTCCACCCCGGCCGGATGGGCGCAGGAACCGGCGAAGCTGCCATATTGCGGAACCGATGGTGAGCCTCAGCTTCGCGCCCAAGGATCGTGTCTTCTTCGACCTGCTCACGGAGGCCGGCCAGAACGCCGTTCGCGCGTCCGGCCTGCTCCAGGAGATGCTCCAGAAGTGGCCCGACGGGGCGGAGGGCATGAACCGGGAGATCCTCAAGGCCGAGCAGGAGGGCGACCGGATCACCCACGACATCATCAAGCGCCTCAACTCGACGTTCGTGACCCCGTTCGACCGCGAGGACATCTACGGCCTCGCGACCCAGGTCGACGACGTCGTCGACTACATCGAGGAGGCCGCGGACTTCCTCGGGCTCTACCAGATCGAGGCGCCGATGGAGCAGTCCTTCGCCCTCGCCGACGTCCTCGTCGGCTGCTGCGGCGAGCTCGCGACGGCGCTGGCCGGCCTCCGGGGGTTCAAGGACCTCGACCCGCACCTGATCGAGATCCACCGGCTCGAGAACGATGGCGACCGGATCTCGCGCGACGCGGTCGCGTCGCTGTTCGCGAACGGCATCGACCCGATGGTGGTGATCCGCTGGAAGGACATCTTCGCCGTCCTCGAGCGCGCGATCGACGCGACCGAGACCTGCGCCCACATCATCGAGGGCGTCGCGATCAAGAACGCCTGATCGACGTGGCCCGGCGGCGCTCGCGAGACGGCAGGGGGTAGCTCCGTGGACGGCGACATCGTCCTCGTCATCGTCATCGCGACGGCGCTCGTCTTCGACTTCACCAACGGATTCCACGACACCGCGAACGTCGTCGCGACTTCGATCTCGACGCACGCGGTGTCACCGCGGCTGGCGGTCGGGATGGCGGCGCTGCTCAACTTCGCCGGCGCCTTCATCTCGATCGAGGTCGCGGCGACGATCGCCTCCGACGTCGTCGATGCCGGTGCGATCACGCCGACCGTCATCTTCGCCGGGCTCGTCGGAGCGATCGCCTGGAACCTGATCACCTGGTACTTCGGGCTGCCGTCGAGCTCCTCGCACGCGTTGATCGGCGGCGTCGTCGGCGCGGTGATCGCAGCGGTCGGGACCGCCGCCGTCGATGGCGAGGGGATCCTCGGCAAGGTGCTGATCCCGGCCGTGCTGGCGCCGATCGTCGCGTTCACCATCGGGGTCATCGCGATCGTCATCGCCTACCGGATCTGCTGGAAGAAGCGCCCGGGCCCGGTGGCGCGCGGGTTCCGGATGGGGCAGGTCGTCTCCGGCGGCCTGCTCGCGCTCGCTCACGGCACGAACGACGCCCAGAAGACGATGGGCGTCATCACGCTGGCGCTGATCGCCAACGGGAACCTGCCCTCGACCGGCTTCGAGGTGCCGACCTGGGTGATCGTCACCTCCGCCTCGGCGATCGCGCTCGGCACCTACACCGGCGGCTGGCGGATCATCCGGACGATGGGCACCCGGATCATCAAGATGGACTCCGCCCAGGGCTTCTCGGCCCAGGGGGCCGGCGCCGCCACGATTCTCGCCTCCTCGCACTTCGGCTTCCCGCTCTCGACCACCCAGGTGATCGCCGGCGGAATCATGGGCTCGGGCGCCGGCAAGCGGGTGTCGGCGGTCCGTTGGGGCGTCGCCGGGAACATCGTCGTCGCCTGGTTTCTCACCCTGCCGGCATCGGCCGCCATCGGGGCGGCGTGCTACGCGTTCACGAGCCTCTTCGGCGACGGCGCGGCCGGTCCCGTGATCCTCTCCGGCCTGGCGATCATGCTCGGCCTGACCCTCTTCGCCCAGCGGATCCGCCGCGGGCAGCCGGTGCCGCAGGTATGAGCCTCGCGTCCCTGATCCAGGTGCTGCCGGCGACGGTGATCGACGGCGAGGCGCTGCTCGACACGGCCGTCGCCTCGCTGGTGGCCGGGATCTTCGTCACCTTCACGGCGTCGCTGGCGATCTACGGCTTCGCCACCGCCGCCGAGATGCGGCGCGTCGACCGCGACCTCGCGGCGATCGCGGCCGGCGCGCTCGGGGTCGTCTCGATGCTCGCGTTCGGGGCCGCGATCGCCCTCGGCCTCGCCGTCATGATCAACGGCTGAGCCCGCGGCCCCCGCCGCATCCCGCGATCCGTCACGATGGCGGCGTGAGGACGGTTCGCAACATCGCGATCATCGCGCTGCTGGCGCTGGCGCTGACGGTGCTTCCGGCCGGCGGCAACATCGCCGAGGCGGTACTGGCGATGCTCTCGATCCTGTTCGCGGTCGCGATCGGAGCGATGCTGATCAGGTTCTGGAAGGACACGGGCCTGCAGCGCGACACCTTCACCGATCGCCAGCGCTGGCTGACCTACGGCAGCGTCGGTGCGATCGCGCTGATGATCGCCGGCACCGACGAGCTGCTGTCGAGCGGGCCCGGCGTCATCGTCTGGGTCGCGGTCATGGTCGGCGCGGGCTGGCTGATCTTCAACACCTGGCGCGAGGCGCAGAGCATCTGAAGCCGCCGGTGGCGGCGCCGTCACCGTTTAGGCGCGCTTTCGCGCCGCAATCCTTGCTCCGGGTCTCCCATCCGTGATGGGCCGCGCCCTAGCCTCGGCGCATGGGTTCGAGGTGGCTGCATCCGGCGACACGGGACGAGCGGGGACAGGCCGCTGTCGGCCTCGTCGCGGCGGTTCCGGTCCTGATCGCGCTGGCGCTGGCGCTGACCCAGTTCGTCCTCGCCGGTCACGCCGTCCTCACAGCCGCGAACGCCGCCCGGGCCGCTGCCCGGGCCGATTACGCGGGGGGCGATCCGGAACGGGCGGCGCGACTGGCGCTGCCGCCTTCCTTCCGGGACCGGGCGGAGGTCGATTCGGGGTCGCGGCGGGTCTCGGTCGAAATCGAGGCGCCGCGGGCGCTCCCGCTCGGCGTCCGCATCCCGGTCCGGGCCGCCGCCCTGCTTGGGCCCGCCGACGGAGTGCCCGGTGGCTGAGGCCCGCGAGTCGGGCCAGGCCCAGCTCGAGCTGATCGCCGGCCTGCCGCTGCTCGCGCTCGCCGCCGTCGTCGCGCTGCAGCTCCTCGCGGTCGGCTACTCGCAGTCGCTGGCCGACGGGGCCGCCGAGGCGGGTGCGATCGCCGTCGCCGACGGCCGCGATCCCGCTGCCGCCGCCCGGGCCGGCCTGCCCGGCTGGGCGCGCGGCAGGGTCGAGGTGGACGTGGAGGGCGGCAGGGTTGAGGTCGCGCTCGACCCGCCGGTGATCGTCCCCGGCCTCGGCGGCCGGCTCGGCGTCGGCTCCGATGCCTGGGCGAGGCCTGCAGGCGGATGAGCCATCCGTCCGACGTGCTGCTCTGCGCCCCCGTCGGCGACCCCGGGGGGCTGCCGGCCGCTGCCGCCGCCGTGGCGGTGGCCGCGACCCCGGCCGGGTCCGATCTGCGGACGCTGCTGCTGGACCTGCGCTCCGAGGCGAGGGCGCCGCGGGGCACCGTGTTCGCGGGGCAGCCGGCTCGCGAGCTCGAGCTGGCGTGTCGCGAGGCCGGCCTCAGGGCTGCAGCAAGGGGAAGGGTCTGCTTCGCCGTTCCCGCACGGGATGACGGCGAGGATCGCGTCGAGGCGCTGGCTCCGGCGATCGCCGATCTCGCCGCCGACCGGCTCGTCGCCGTCTGCGACCCGGGCGGGTTCCGGCGGCTACTCGCGATCGCCGCGCCAGGGCGCTGCGCCGTCCTCGTCAAGGCCGAGCGGGGCGTGCGGCGGCCGCTGATCGCGCTGCTCGCCGCCGAGTTCCGCGGGGCTGGCATCCCGTTCAAGGCGTGGGTGCCGCCGATCGGAGCGATCGGGGCGCGGCGAGCGCTCGCGGGGCTCGAGCCGGGCGGGGAGAGCGGCCGCCGGGCGGAGCGCTTCGCTTCGATTCTCGCCCTCGATCACGGACCGGCGCGTGAGCGGGCGCGGGCCGGGAGCCTGCGGGCGGAGCGGGCGCAGGCGCTGCCGGCGGTGCTCGGGATCGCGATCCTCCTGGTTGCGCTCGCCCTCGCGCTCGTCGCGATCGGCGGCGCGGCGACGGCGAAGGGCCGGCTGCAGCGGTCGGCCGACCTCGCCGCGCTGTCGGCGGCGCGGTCGATGCGCGACGACTTCGGCCGCCTGTTCGTCCCGGCCGCGTTCCCGAACGGGATGCCGAATCCCGCGCACCTGTCCCGGTCGGAGTACCTCGCCCGGGCTCGCGCCGCCGCCGCGACAGCCGCCGAGCGCAACGACCTCGATGCGGAGCTGATCGATGTCGGCTTTCCCGATGGCGCTTCGTTCGCGCCGCTGCGGGTGCGGATCGAGGCGGCGGGGAAGATCGGGTTCGACGGCGACGAGCGGGCGGGCGGCGGCGCCGAGACTTCGGCGGTGGCCAGGGCCGAGGTGACGATCGCCGCGGCGACGGCTTCCGGTCCGGCGACGACGGCGAGCGGCGGCGGCTACTCCGGCCCGCTGACGTACCGGCAGGGCAAACCGATGCGCCCCGACGTCGCGGTCGCGTTCGACCGGATGGCCGCCGCCGCGAGCGCAGCCGGCGTGATGCTGACGATCAACTCCGCCTACCGCTCCGACGCCGAGCAGCAGCGGCTCTGGAACGCGAACCCGGACCCGCGCTGGGTCGCGCCGCCGGGAACGTCGCTGCACCGTTGCGGGACCGAGCTCGACCTGGGTTCGTCAGCCGCCTACGGGTGGCTGGCGGCCAACGCGACCCGGTTCGGCTTCGTCCAGCGCTACTCGTGGGAGCCCTGGCACTACGGCTTCGAGGATGGGCCGGCGCCGTGCTCGGCGGAGGGCGACCGGGCCGCCGCGAGCGGCGCCGAGCCGGACGGCAGGGGCGGGGGAGGGGCCGGGCTTCCCGGCTTCGTGCCCGAGCGTTTCCGGGCGCCGCTGCTGGCGGCTGCGTCGCGCCACGACGTCTCGGGGGCGCTGCTGGCAGCGCAGCTGATGGCGGAGTCGAACTTCAACCCGAACGCGGTCTCGCCGGCCGGCGCGCAGGGCATCGCGCAGTTCATGCCGGCGACGGCCGCGGCCTACGGCCTCCGCGATCCGTTCGACCCGGCCGCTGCGATCGACGCCCAGGCGCGGCTGATGGCCGAGCTGCTCGGGCGGTTCGGCTCGGTCGAGCTGGCCCTCGCGGCCTACAACGCCGGGCCGGGGGCGGTGGAGGGGTGCGACTGCGTTCCTCCGTACCTGGAGACTCAGGCCTACGTGGCGCGGATCCTCGGGCTCCTCGACGGGGCCGGCCAGCTGTTCGGAGGACCGCCGGCGCTCGAGGTCCGGCTGGTCGCCTGAGCAGCGGGCCGGATGTCGTTAGGCTGCCGCGCCATGGCGCAGGTCAAAATGCATGGAATCGACGAGGTCAAGGCGAAGGTCGGCGAGGTCGTCGGGCCCTGCGAGTGGCGCGAGGTGACCCAGGCCGACATCGACGACTTCGCACGGCTCTCCGGCGACGATCAATGGATCCACGTCGACGTCGAGCGCGCGAAGAACGAGAGCCCCTACGGCGTGACGATCGCCCACGGCAACCTGACGCTGTCGATGATCGACGGAATGCGCCTCGCGCTGGTCGAGATGACCGGCTTCAAGCTCGGCGTCAACTACGGCTGGAACAAGGTCCGCTTCCCGGCCCCGGTCCCGGCCGGCGCCCGGATCCGCGCGACCGCCGAGATCATCTCCGTCGACGACGTCGGCAACGGCTGGTACCAGGAGGTCGTCCGCTTCACGGTCGAGGTCGAGGGCAACGAGAAGCCTTGCTGCGTGGCCGACGCGGTCGGCCGGGTCCTAGTCGACTGAGTCCTCCGGGGGGGCGGGTGTGGGCACCGCCGCCTCCCGAAGGGTGGAGGGTCGGCGGCAGTGCCCACACCCGCCCTCATACGCGTTATCGGTGGCAGCGACCGCGCCGGGCCCTTGACGGTTGGAGGGTCGGTGGGGTGTCCCCA
>JADFCZ010000001.1 GCA_018263295.1 Conexibacter sp. | reverse complement strand
CCCCACCGACCCGTCCGCAGACGACTACTTGACCGTCAGCGTGCCCTCCATGCCCGCTTCCCTGTGGCCGGGGACCGAGCAGTAGAACGTGTAGGTGCCCGGCTGCAGGTCGGCCGTCGCGGTCGTCGTCGAGTCGGTGATCACGTCGGTCTTGGCGACCTCGCCGCCCGACTCGTCCTCGATGACGACGTCGTGTCCGGTCGACGACGGGTTGTCGAACTCGATCGTGTCGTTGCCGGCCTTGGCGGAGACGTCGGTCTCGACGTAGGCGAGCTGCCCGCCGGGATCGGCCTCGAAGGTGACGGTCTCGCCGCCGCCCGCGGAGGTCGAGGTCTCGGCCGAGCTCGTCTCGGCCGCGGTCGTGCTCGAGTCGTCGTCGCTACCGCCGCAGGCCGCGAGCGCCAACGCCGCCAGCCCGAGGGCCGCTACCGCCGCAAGGGTCGTGAGTCGCGTCTTCAAGGTGTTCCTCCTCTGCCTCGTGTGATGCCCGAAAGACACTACTCCGGTCCTGCCCGGGCGCAAGGCCGCCGCCGATCAGCGGCCGTTGAAGCTCGGCTGCTCGCCGGCGAAGAAGTCGCGGACGCCGTTGTGGAGATCCTCGGTGCCCATCGACTCGGCGATCCCGTGCCGCTCGACCTGGAGGTGGTCGGCGAGCGAGTTGTCGAGGCTCTGCCAGACGAGCCGCTTGACCATGCGCTGGTAGTGCGGGGACTTCGCGGCGAGCTCGGCCGCCCTCGCCCCGGCGGCGGACAGCAGCTCGTCGGCGGCCACGACCTCGGAGACGAGGCCCCGCTCGAGCGCGTCGGCGGCGGTCAGGTTCGGGTCCTCGAGCATCAGCTCGCAGGCCGCGGCGGGTCCGATCACGCGGGGGAGGAAGTAGGTCATTCCGCCGTCGGGCGAGGCGCCGATCCGGCCGTAGGCGACGGCGAAGAAGGCCGCCTCCGAGGCGATCCGGATGTCGCACATGAGCGCCAGCGAGAACCCGGCGCCGGCCGCCGGGCCGTTTATGGCGCCGATCACCGGGCACGGGATCCGCTTGAAGTCGACGATCGCCTGGTGGAGGACGTCGGCGCCGCGGCGGACCTGCTGGACGATGTCGACGCCGGGGTCCTCGATCCCCCGGCGAAACCAGTTGACGTCGCCGCCGGCCGAGAACGCGCGACCCTCGCCGGTGACGATCAGCGCCCGTATCGGCGCCCGGTCGGCCAGCCACGGGGCGATCTCGGCGAGCTCGGCGATCATCTCCGGGCTCATCGCGTTCATGTCGTCGGGGCGGGAGAGGGTGAGCGTCCCGACGGGGCCGTCGGTCTCGAACCGCATCGTCTTCAGCTCGGGCGGGGCGGGTGTCGTCACGGTGTCGCTCATGGTCACTCCACGGTTCGGCGGGCTCGGAATCAGGCGCGAGTGTATGGCGGGGCCCCTCCCTACAGTTGAGAGCCATGGCCGGATCCGGCGACAGGCGCGGCGAGCTGCGGCGCGAGCACATCTCCGAACAGCGCAAGCGGCTGCCCGACCAGCCCGGCGTCTACATGTTCAAGGACGGCGACGGCAGGGTCGTCTACGTCGGCAAGTCGCGGTCGATCCGCAAGCGGGTGGCGAGCCACTTCTCGTCGCGGTCGACGCTCGGGCGGCTCGTCGAGGAGATCGAGACGATCGACTTCCTCGTCACCGGGACCGAGGCCGAGGCGCTGATCGCCGAACAGCAGTTCATCAAGCGCCACCGACCGATCCTCAACGTCAAGCTCCGCGACGACAAGTCCTATCCCTACATCGGGATCAGCCTCGACGAGGAGTTCCCGCGCGTCTACTTCACCCGCGAGCGCCACCGCCCGAACCGCGCCTACTTCGGCCCCTACGCCAACGCCCGCCGGGTCCGCGAGACGCTCGAGCTGCTCGGCAAGCTCTTCCAATACCGGACCTGCGACGGCGCCGAGCCCGGCCGCCGCTCCGGCGTCCCCTGCCTCGACTACTACATCAAGCGCTGCGGAGCGCCCTGCGTCGGCTACATCGACGCCGAGGAGTACGGGCGCAACATCGACGCGATCCGGCGCTTCCTCTCGGGCCGCTACCGCGACGTCGAGCGCGACCTGATCGCGAAGATGGAGGAGTCGGCCGAGGCCCAGGAGTTCGAGCGTGCGGCCCTGTTCCGCGACCGCGTGACGGCGATCCGCTCGCTGATGGAGCGCCAGCAGGTCGCCGGCGAGCAGGTCGGGACCGCCGATCTGATCGGCGTCGCCGTCGAGGGGCAGGAGGCGAACGCCCAGGTCTTCCAGGTCCGCGACGGCGTCCTCACCGAGCGCCAGGGCTTCTACCTCGACAACAAGGGCGAGGACGATCTCGCCGAGGTCGGCGAGCAGTTCATCGCCCAGTACTACGAGGCGTCGCCGACGGTGCCGCCGCTCGTCGTCGTCGGCCCCGAGCTGTCGGAGCGCACCGCGCTGCTGGCGGAGGCGCTGGGCGAGCGTCGCGGTACCGCGGTCGAGGTCCGGGCGGCCGAGCGCGGCGACAAGCGCCGGCTCCGCGAGCTCGCCGAGCGCAACGCGCGCCTCGCGCTCGCCCAGGACAAGCTCCGCCGCGAGCGCCGTCGCCGCGAGCGGACGGAGGCGCTCTCCGAGCTCGCGGAGGCGCTCGGGATGGAGGAGGTGCCGATCCGGATCGAGGGTTACGACATCTCGAACCTCGGGCCCGAGCACACCGTCGCCTCGATGGTGGTCTTCGAGGGCGGCGCTCCGAAGAAGTCGGACTACCGGCGCTTCCGAATCCGGGGCATCGACGGCGCCTCCGACGATTTCGCCTCGATGAACGAGGTGCTGTCGCGGCGACTGGCCCGTTACCTCGACGAGAGCGAGAAGTCGCCCCACGACGCCGAGCTCGACGCGAGCTTCGCGGCCCTGCCCGGGCTGATCATGATCGACGGCGGCAAGGGCCAGCTCGCCGCCGGGGTCCGCGCCCTCGAGCCGCTGATCGATCGCGGCACGACCGTGATCTCGCTCGCCAAGCGGCTCGAGGAGGTCTACGTGCCCGGGCGCTCGGACCCGCTGCCGATCCGGCGCGAATCGGAGGCCTCGCGACTGCTCCAGCGGGTTCGCGACGAGGCCCACCGGTTCGCCCTCGACCTCCACCGCCGGCGGCGCGACAAGGCGATGACCGGTTCGGTGCTCGACGGTCTCCGCGGGGTCGGTCCGGTCCGCAAGCGGGCGCTGCTCGGTCACTTCGGCTCGCCCGAGCGCTTCCTCGACGCCTCCGCGGAAGAGATCGCCGCCGTTCCCGGGATCCCCGGGAAGCTCGCCCGCGACATCCACCGCCAGCTCAACCGGGCCGGCTGAGCGCGAGGTTCATAATGCGCGGCCGTGCCTGAAGCCGTGATCAGCGTCAGGGGGCTGAGCAAGTCCTACGGCGACCTCGAGGCGCTGCGCGGGATCGACCTCGAGGTCCGCCGCGGCGAGATCTTCGCCTTCCTCGGCCCGAACGGGGCGGGAAAGACGACCGCGATCTCGGTCATGGAGGGCTACCTCGACCGCGACGGCGGCGACGTCGAAGTCCTCGGCGAGGACCCGGCGAATGCGGATCGCGACTGGCGCGGCCGGGTCGGGTTCGTCCTCCAGGAGTGCCGGATGGAGGCGCTGCTCACCGTCCGCGAAACCCTCGCGATGTACGCCGGCTACTACCGGGCGCCGCGCTCGGTCGACGAAACGATCGAGCTCGTCGGCCTCGGCGACAAGGCCGACGAGCGGGCCGGGCGCCTGTCCGGCGGCCAGCAGCGCCGGCTCGACGTCGCGGTGGCGCTCATCGGCGATGCCGAGTTGCTCTTCCTCGACGAGCCGACCACCGGCTTCGACCCCTCGGCCCGCCGCGCCGCCTGGCAGGTGATCGAGGGGCTGCGCGAGCTCGGCAAGACGGTGCTCCTGACCACGCACTACATGGACGAGGCCCAGGAGCTCGCCGACCGCGTCGCCGTCATCGCCGGCGGGACGATCATCGCCGACGGCACCCCCGACGACCTCGGCGGCCGTGGCGACGCCGCAACGGTGATCAGCTTCGACCTCGCCGACGTCGGGGCGGCCGAACGCGTGCGGGGAGCCGTCGCCGGCGAGTGGGCGGGAGCGAACGGGCGCCTGGAGCTCCGGACCGGCGATCCGACCCGGAGCCTGAACGAGTTGACCGGCTGGGCGCTCGCCCACGACGTCGACCTCGCCCGGCTCGAGGTCTCCCGCCCGAGCCTCGAGGACGTCTACCTCGAGCTGACCGGAACGGAGCCGGGCTCGTGAGCGCCGCCTCCCTCGTCTTCCATCAGTTCCGCTTCGAGCAGAAGGTCTTCTGGCGCAGCCCGGCGGCCGTGTTCTTCACGGTCATGTTCCCGGTCATCTTCCTGCTCCTGTTCGCGTCGCTCTTCGGCGATCAGGAGATCGAGAGCCTCGGGATCGACGCGGCCACCTACTACGTTCCGGGGATCATCACGCTCGCCGTCGTCTCGGCGACGCTCGTGAACGTCTCGATGCGGATGGTCGAGATGCGCGAGAGCGGCCGGTTGAAGCGGATGCACGGCACGCCGCTGCCGACCTGGGCCTACTTCGGCGGGCGGATCGGGAACTCGTTCGTCGTCTCGGTCCTGATGGTCGTGATCGTGACCCTGCTCGGCCGGGTTCTCTACGGCGTCGAAATCCCGACCGAGACGATTCCGGCGCTGCTGGTGACGCTGATCGTCGGAACGTTCGCCTTCTGCTCGCTGGGTCTCGCCCTCAGCATCGCGATCCCGAGCGAACAGGCGGCGCCGCCGATCACGAACTTCACGGTCCTGCCGCTCTACTTCCTCTCCGGCGTCTTCGTGCCGGAGAGCGAGATCCCCGACGGCGTCCTCACGTTCGCCTCGCTGTTCCCGATCCGGCCCTTCTTCCAGGCGTTCCTGACCGCCTACGACCCGCTGACCCAGGGGGCGGGCTTCGACTGGGGTCATCTCGCCGTCGTCGCCGCCTGGGGAGTCGCCGGGATCCTCATCGCCATGCGGTTCTTCCGCTGGTCGCCGCGCCACGGGTGAGTCCCGAAGGCGGCTCCGTAGTGGCGACGGGGGCAGGAATCCCCGCACCTGCATAGGCTTAGAGCGCCGCCGCGATCGGACGCGGCGCACGCACCCACAGCTCTCAACCAGGAGGAACAAATGGCAGTCAAGGTCGGCATCAACGGGTTCGGGAGGATCGGCAGGAACCTCTTCCGGGCCGCTTACGAGTCCGACACCGACCTCGACATCGTCGCCGTCAACGACCTGACCGACGACGACACGCTCGCCCATCTCCTCAAGTACGACTCGATCCTCGGCCGCTTCCCGGGCCAGGTGGAGGTCGGGGACGGGACGATCAGCGTCGACGGCAAGTCGATCGTCGCCCTCGAGGAGCGCGACCCGGCGAACCTGCCATGGGCGGACCTCGGGGTCGACGTGGTGATCGAGTCGACCGGCTTCTTCACCGCTCGCGCCGATGCCGCCAAGCACCTCGACGCCGGCGCCAAGAAGGTGATCATCTCGGCCCCCGCGAAGGAGCCGGACGTCACCGTCGCCCTCGGCGTCAACTTCGACGACTACGACCCCGAGACGCACCACATCATCTCCAACGCCTCCTGCACGACCAACTGCCTGGCGCCCGTCGCCAAGGTCATCAACGACACGGTCGGGATCGAGCAGGGGTTGATGACGACGATTCACGCCTACACGGCCGACCAGCGGCTCCAGGACATGCCGCACAAGGACCTCCGCCGCGCCCGGGCCGCCGCGCTCAACCTGATCCCGACGACGACCGGCGCCGCCAAGGCGGTCGGCCTCGTCCTCCCGGAGTTGAACGGGAAGCTCAACGGCATCGCGATGCGGGCTCCGGTCGCGACCGGCTCGGTCGTCGATCTGACCTGCAACATCGGGCGCGAGTCGTCGGTCGAGGAGATCAACGCCGCGGTCAAGGCGGCCGCCGAGGGCCCGCTCGAGGGGATCCTGTCCTACACCGAGGATGCGATCGTCTCGACCGACATCGTCACCGACCCGCACTCGTCGATCTTCGACGCCGGGCAGACCATGGTCATGGAGGGGACGTTCCTGAAGGTCGTCTCCTGGTACGACAACGAGTGGGGCTACTCGAACCGGCTCGTCGAGCTTGCCGACAAGGTCCTCTAGGGCCCCGGCGGGACGCAACGTGAGCAAGCGCGGGCGATTCGGCAAGGCGTCGGTCCGCGACGCCGAGGTGGAGGGCCGCACGGTCCTCGTGCGCGCCGACCTCAACGTGCCGCTGTCCGGCGGCGCGGTCGGCGACGACACCCGGATCCGCGCGGCGCTGCCGACGATCGAGTTGCTCCGCGACCGGGGGGCGAAGGTGGTCCTCTGCTCCCACCTCGGCCGGCCGAAGGGTCGCGACCCGGAGCTCTCGATGCGGCCCGTCGCCGTCCGGCTCGGAGAGCTGCTCGGCACCGAGGTGGCGCTCGCGCCCGGGGTCGTCGGCGACGAGGTCGAGGCGGCGGCAGCCGCGCTCGCGCCCGGCGACGTCCTGCTGCTCGAGAACACCCGCTGGGAGGAGGGCGAGAAGGCGAACGACGCCGCCCTCGCCGACCGGCTGGCGGAGCTCGCCGACGTCTACGTCAATGACGCGTTCGGCGCCGCGCACCGGGCCCACGCCACGACCGAGGGCGTCGCGCACCGGCTGCCGGCATACGCCGGGCTCCTGCTCGAGCGCGAGGTCCGCGAGCTGACGTCGGTCCTCGACGATCCCGCCCGTCCGCTCGTCGTCGTCCTCGGGGGCGCCAAGGTCACCGACAAGGTCGGCGTCATCGAGCGCTTCCTCGAGATCGCCGACCGGATCCTGATCGGCGGCGCCATGTGCTTCAGCTTCTTCCGCGCCCAGGGGCACGAGACGGGTGACTCGCTCGTCGAGGAGGAGGGCATCGAGCTCGCCCGCCGCGCCCTCGAGCTCGCCGCCGGCTCCGACTGCGAGCTCGACCTGCCGTCCGACCTCGTCCTCGGCGCCCGGTTCTCGGCCGACGCCGAGCCGGTCGCGGCCGACGGCGTCGACGTGCCCGACGGGATGATGGGGCTCGACATCGGCCCCGCCAGCGCCCGCGCCTACGCCGACGCGATCGCCGCCGCCGGCACCGTCTTCTGGAACGGCCCGATGGGGGCGTTCGAGCTGCCGCCGTTCGCCGCCGGCACCCGCGCGGTCGCCGAGGCCGTGGCCGGCACGGGTGCGACGACGATCGTCGGCGGCGGCGACTCCGGCGCCGCCCTGACCGAGTTCGGGCTCGCCGATGAGGTGAGCTGGCTCTCGACCGGCGGCGGCGCGTCGCTCGAGCTGATCGAAGGCAAGCCGCTGCCCGGTGTCGAGGCTTTGCGGGACTCCGACGGAGAGGATGAGAGCTGAATGGCGAGACGACCGCTGATTGCGGCCAACTGGAAGATGAACAAGACGATCGCGGAGGCTCGCGGCTTCTGCGAGCAGCTCCTGCCCGACGTCGAGGAGCTCGGGCCCGACGGCGCCGAGGTGGTCGTCTGCCCGCCTTACCTGGCGCTGCCGCTCGTCGCGCAGCTCTGCGAGGGCAGCGACGTCGGCGTCGCCGCGCAGAACATGTACTTCGAGGACTCGGGCGCGTTCACCGGCGAGGTGTCGGCGGCGATGCTGCTCGATGCCGGCGCCGACGGCGTCGTCCTCGGCCACTCCGAGCGCCGGCAGCTCTTCGGCGAGACCGACGGGGGGCTTGCGAAGAAGGTGCCGGCGGCGCTGGCCGCCGGGCTGCTGCCGATCCTCTGCGTCGGCGAAAGCGAGGGCGAGCGCGAGCGCGGCGAGACCGAGGAGGTCCTCCGCCGCCAGGTCGAGGCCGACCTCGCCGAGGTCGCCGACGAGGCGCTCGGCGGGATCGTGATCGCCTACGAGCCGATCTGGGCGATCGGGACCGGAAAGACCGCGACCGCCGAGCAGGCAAACGACGCCAGCGCCTTCATCCGCTCGCTCGTCGCAGCACGGAACACCGAGGCGGGCGATCTGATCCGGATCCAGTACGGCGGCTCGGTCAAGCCGGCCAACGCCGCCGAGCTGCTCGGCCAGAGCGACATCGACGGTGCCCTGGTCGGCGGTGCGTCGCTCGATCCCGAGGATTTCGCCGCGATCGTGACGGCGGCCTGAGGCTGACGATGGCGATTCCGAGCGGACCAGACTCGCTGCCGGTCACCGGACTGGCCCTCGTCATCCTCGACGGCTGGGGCCTCGCCGAGCCCGGCCCCGGGAACGCCGTGTCGCAGGCGGAGACGCCGACCTTCGACGCGCTCTGGGCCGAGTACCCGCACACGCAGCTCTCGGCGTCGGGTCACGACGTCGGCCTGCCCGATGGGCAGATGGGCAACTCCGAGGTCGGCCACCTCAACCTCGGCGCCGGGTCGATCGTCAAGCAGGACCTGGCACGGATCGACGGCGCCGTCGCCGACGGCAGCTTCTTCGAGAACGACGTCCTCGTCGGGGCATGCGAGCGCGCCCGCAGCAGCCCCCGGGGCCGCCTTCACCTCGTCGGGCTGGTCTCCGACGGCGGCGTCCACTCCGGCTGGGAGCACATCGAGGCCTGCATCGAGCTCGCCGCCCGCGAGGGCGTCACCGACCTCGTCCTCCACGCCTTCACCGACGGCCGCGACACCCTCCCGCACGGGGGCGCCGCCTACGTCGAAGAGGTCGAGCGCTGGCTCCGCAACGCCGGCCGGATCGGCACCGTCGGCGGCCGCTACTACGGGATGGACCGCGACCACCGCTGGGAGCGCACGAAGCTCGCCTACGACGCGATGGTCCACGGTGCCGGCCCGAAGGCCGCGACCGCCGGCGATGCGATCGCCGACGCCTACGCGGCGGGCGACACCGACGAGTTCATCAAGCCGACTGTGATCGGCGACTACGACGGCATGCAGCCGGGCGACGTCGTCATCACCTTCAACTTCCGCCCCGACCGGATGCGGCAGATCGTCGAGGCGTTCGGCGACCCGGCGTTCGACGGCTTCGAGCGCGGCGGCGATCCCGGTCTCGACGTCTCGACGATGGCCGAGTACCGGGGCGGCTGGCCCTACCCGGTCGCCTTCCCTCCGCACGCCCCGGAGACGACGATGGCCGAGGTGATCAGCGAGGGCGGCGGGAAGCAGATTCACGTCGCCGAGACCGAGAAGTACGCCCATGTGACCTACTTTTTCAACGGCGGCCGCGAGGCCGAGTGGAACGGGGAGGAGCGGCGAATGGCCGAATCGCCCCGCGACGTCCCGACCTACGACCACCGCCCGGAGATGAGCGCCGCCAAGGCCGCCGACGCCTTCTGCTCGGCCTGGGTGGAAGGCGGCTTCCGGTTCGGGATCATCAACTTCGCCAACCCCGACATGGTCGGCCACACGGGTTCGATCCCCGCCGCGGTCAGCGCCATCGAGGCCGTCGATCGCTGCCTCGCCCGGGTCGTCGCGACGGTCCACGAGTCGGGCGGCGCCTGCATCGTCACCGCCGACCACGGCAACGCCGAGCACATGCTCGAGCCGGACGGCTCGCCGAACACGGCCCACACGACCAACCCGGTTCCGGTGGTCGTCACCGTCCACGGCCTGACGCTGCACGAGGGCATCCTCGCCGACGTCTCGCCGACCGCACTCGACCTGCTCGGGATCGAGCAGCCGGGCGGAATGACCGGGACCTCGCTCCGGGAACGATCGGACGGCTAGCGGCGAAGCCGCGCCATGCGCACCGACCCGGACCGGCTCAGCTTCGAGATCGTCGCCCGTGACGGCGACGCCCGGGCGGGGGTGCTGACGACTCCCCACGGGACCGTCGAGACGCCGTGCTTCGTGCCGCTGGCGACGCGCGGTTCGGTCAAGGGCCTGCTCCCGGGCGAGGTCGCCGACGTCGGCTACGAGATGGTCCTCGGCAACACCTACCACCTGATGCTGGCCCCCGGGGGCGAGCGGATCGCCGAGCTCGGCGGCCTGCACGAGTTCATGGGCTGGGACGGCGCGATCATCACCGATTCCGGCGGTTTCCAGGTGTTTTCGCTCGCGTACGGCAGCGTCGCCGACGAGGTCAAGGGCCGACGCGGCCGTCCGCCGCTCGAAGGCGGCGTGCTCGCGATCGGCGAGGAGGGCGTCCGTTTCCGCTCCTACATCGACGGCAGCGAGCACTTCCTCTCGCCGGAACGGTCGATGGAGGTTCAGGCCCAGCTCGGCTCCGACATCGCCCTCGTCTTCGACGAGTGCACGCCGTTCCGCGCGGACTACGACTACACGGCGCGCTCGACCGAGCGGACCGACCGCTGGCTCCGGCGCTGCCTCGACTGGCACGGAGCCGAGGGACCGCCGGGTCAGGCGGTCTTCGGGATCGTGCAGGGCGGCACCCACGAGGACCTCCGGCGCCAGTCGGCGGAGTCGGTGGCCGCCGCCGGGGTCGACGGGATCGCGATCGGCGGCACGCTCGGCGAGGACAAGGAGCAGATGCGCGAGATCGTCGGGATGACGGTCGGCATGCTGCCCGCCGACCCGGCCCGGCACCTGCTCGGCATCGGCGAGCCCGACGATCTCGTCGAGGGAATCGCCGCCGGCATCGACAGCTTCGACTGCGCCGTCCCGACTCGGCTCGGCCGCCACGGCATGGCGCTGGCGCCGCTGCCCGAGCGGCGTTTCCGCTACGACGTCCGCAAGCGGCGCAACGAAGAGGAGCCGGGGCCGCTCGTTGCGGGATGCCCCTGCCCGGCGTGCACGGGCTTCAGCCGCGCCTACGTCCACTACCTCTCGAAGGCCGAGGAGCTGACCGGGGTCCGGCTGTTGACCCTGCACAACCTCGTCTACTCGCGCGAGCTCGTCGCCGGTGCCCGCGAGGCGATCGTCGCGGGCCGCTACGGCAACTACCGCGACGCGATCATGGCCGGCGCGGCGCCGTGGGAGGCCGCCGGGACCTGATCCGGCACCCGCCCGCTGCCGCTACTGGCCGGTGTTGTCCTCGATGAACTGCTTGAAGTCGCTGATGGACTGATCGACGTTGTCGCTCAGGTACTGACCGAGATCCGTGTTCTGGCCGGCGTCGGTGGCGAGCAGGATCACCGCGGCGATCAGCCCGGCGACGATCGCGACGATGACGATCGCGAAGACGGCGCGCATGAAGCTCGCGAAGCGGGATCGCTTCCGCGGCGGCTTCGCGGGCGCGACCGGGCGCCGGGGCGGCGGCGAGGTCCGGCGCGGGCGGGCGGCGCGGGCGGGGGACGCCGGGGTCCGTGGCTCGCGCGGGGCGACCCGGGTCGCGGCGGTGCTCCGCTGGTCGACGATCCGGGTCGTCGCCTCCGCGGCGGGCGCGATCCCGGCGAGCCCGGCGCGCAGCGCGGCGCCGTAGGCGAGGGCGTCGACGTAGCGGTCCTCGGGCTCGTTCTCGAGCGCGCGCAGCACAGCCTTCGAGAGGGCGTCGTCGATGCCCTTGTCGTAGCTGGTCGGCGGCAGCGGCCGTTCGTTCTCGCGACGGATCGCGAGCTCGGCGAGGCTGTTGCCCTCGTAGGGGAGGCGAGCGGTCAGCAGCTGGTAGGTGACGACGCCGAGCGAGTAGACGTCGGAGATCGGCGTCGCCTCCTCGCCGCGCGACTGCTCGGGCGAGAGGTAGGCGGCGGTGCCGACGACCGAGCCGACCTGGGTCAGCCGGGTCTGCTCGGCGGCGCGGGCGATGCCGAAGTCGGCGAGCTTCACGGTCATCTCGGGTGGTCCGCCGGCGGGCCCGCCGATGACCATCAGGTTCCCGGGCTTGACGTCGCGATGGATGATCCCCATCCGGTGGGCGTACTCGAGCCCGGCGCACGCCTGGGCGGCGATCTCGACCGCGACCGACGGCTCCAGAGCGCCGTCGCGCTGCAGGAGCTGCGCGCCCGAGCGACCCTCGACGTACTCCATGACGATGAAGTGGCGGCCGGCGTCGACGCCGGTGTCGTAGACCTGGACGATGTTCGGGTGGACGAGCTTCGCGACCGCGAGCGCCTCGCGGCGGAAGCGGGCGACGAACTTCTCGTCGTCGGAGAGGTGCTCGGCGAGGACCTTGACGGCGACCGTGCGCTCGAGCACACGGTCGTGGGCCCGGTAGACCGTCGACATGCCGCCGCTGCCGAGGCGGTCGCCGAGCACGTATCGGTTGGCGATGGTGGAACCGCTCACCGGCTCCGCTCCTTCCGGTCGTCCTTCGCCTTGCCGTCCTTCTTCGGCTTCGGCTTCTTGATGTGCCCGGAATTCTCCTTCTTGCCTCCGCCGGGGACCACGCCGCCTCCGGGACCGTTGCCGTTCGGGTTGTCCGGATTGCCCGGCGGTCCGGTCGGGGGCGTCGTCGAGGTCGTCGACGTGGTGCTCGTGGTCGTCGTGCTCTCGGTGGTGGTCGTCGAGGTCTCGGTCGTCGTCGGCACCGTGTCGGTCGAAGTCGTGGTGGGCAGTGTGTCGGTGGAGTCGGTCGTCGAGGTCTCCGGCTTCTCGGCCGGCTCGCACTGCTCCTCGACCTGGGTCGCCAGATCGTCGGTCAGCTCCAGGGCGTTCTTCGTGAACTGCTCGCCGGTCGTGCCGGACACGCCGTTGATCCCGTCCCGAAGGCCGTCGACCGCCTTGTTCGCGCGATCGCAGTTGCCGGCGTCGAGAAAGGCCTGGATCCGGTCGAGCTGGCCGGTCAGGTCGCTCGCGGTCTGCGGATCGATGTCGGCGCCGGTCACGTCCTCGCTCGACCCGCATCCGAGCATCACCAGGCCGGCCGCGAGGACGGCCAGGCATGCGGCGATCAGACGTCCGGCAGACGACATCGGCGGCGAGTGTAGCTGCGGCCTCATCGCCCCAGGAAAAGCCTGCGTGCGAGGTGATCCGGGAGGCCCGCGACCTCGATCGATCGGGCCGCCCGCTCGATGTCGTAACCGACCCGGTGGTAGGTGGCCTCCCAGGTCTCGGTGTCGAGCTCGAGCCAGGCGGCGCGGGGGTCGCCGTCGCGCGGCTGGCCGACACTGCCGGGGTTGATCAACCAGCGGCCCTCGTCGATCTCGAGCCGGGTCCCGGCGCCGGCCTGCCAGCCGTTCGCCTCCTCGCCGTCCTCGGAATCCGAGGCCGCGGTGAAGAACAGGGCGACGTGAGAGTGGCCGACGAAGCTCACCCGCTTCTCCTGGACGGCGAGGCAGTCCGCGGCCTGCTCGGGCCAGAGGACGTACTCCCAGACGGGGTCCCGCGGCGAGGCGTGGTAGAGCGCAGCGTCGCCCGAGGTGTCGGCGGGCGAGAGCTTGGAGAGGAAGCTCAGGTTCTCCTTCGAGGTGTGCGCGGACGTCCATTCGACCGCGGCCGCCGCCGCCGCCGAGAAGGTGGATGTGTCGAGCTCGCCGAGCACCGCGAGGTCGTGGTTCCCGACCAGGCAGACCTCACACCGCTCGCGGGCGAGCTCGATGCAGAGGTCGGGGTCGGCCCCGTACCCGATCACGTCGCCGAGGCACCAGCGCTCGTCGACGCCGACGTCGTCGCTGTCGCGGAGGATCGCCTCGAAGGCCGGCAAGTTGGCGTGGATGTCGCTGAAGACGGCTACCTGCATGAGGGTGGGCACTCGCCGGCTGCGATGCGGGGCGGCCGCCTCTCGGCGCGCCGGCGCCGAGCCCGAGCGCGTCTATCGTAGGTGCGGATGACGTGGCGCGGACGTTCGGCCGGCGAATCCGGCATCGCCGTGACGCCCGTCACGGTCGCGGCGATCGTGCTCGGAGCGGCCGCGGTGGCCGAGATCGCCGTCATCCTGCTCGCCCCCGGCGACACCGGACCGGATCCCCTGCCGGTCGATGCCGCCCGCTGGTTCGACCCGGCCGCGTCCGCGGCGGCCGCGAGCTTCCGGGACGGTCAGCGGAACCTCTTCCTGATCGGGTTCGCGATCGAGCTCGCCGCCCTCGGAGCCCTTGCTCTCGGCCGGCCCCGGATCGCCCGCCGCGCTCTCGACCGGCTCGGGCGCCGCCCGATCCTCGGGGCGGCGGCGGCCGCGGCCGGGATCTCGGTGCTGCTCACCCTCCTCGCGCTGCCCACCGGCCTGATCGGACACGAGCGCTCCGTCGACATCGGCCTGTCGACCCAGGAGCTCGGATCTTGGTTCGCCGACCGGGCCAAGGGCGCCGCGATCGCGGCGGTCCTCGCGGCGATCGGCGGCATGATCCTGATCGGCCTGCAGCGGCGGCTCCCGCGCCTCTGGTGGCTCGCGGGGACCGGCATCGTCATCGCCTACGCCGTGGTCAGCACGTGGCTCGCGCCGGTCGTCCTCGCGCCCCTGTTCAACGACTTCGACGAGTTGCCTCCGGGCCCGGCCCGGACCGCCGTCCTCGAGCTCGCCGATCGCTCCGGGGTCGAGGTCGGGCACGTCTACGTCGTCGACGCGTCCCGTCGCAGCACCGGTGTCAACGCCTACGTCGAC
>JADFCZ010000046.1 GCA_018263295.1 Conexibacter sp. | reverse complement strand
GTACCGGCCTTGGCCGCCGCTGCGCAACCCCGTCGAGGCCCGACGGGATCGGCGACGACGTTGTCGAAAGCGCGGGCGCCGACCATCTCCGGCTCGATGCCGCTTCCGGGCGGCAAGCCCGGGTACTCCACGTTCGTCGTCCAGACGCAGTTGTCGCGGGCGACGTTGCCCGATCCGACCGGGCCCTGCCAGTGGGACTGAATGTTCCAGCGGATGTTCGATCCGGTGATCACGTTGCCCGCAACGAGGTTGTCGTCGGAAGAGGAGTCGGGACCGCCACCGAAGATCACGCCTTGACCGTTGCCGTCGATCACGTTGCCGGTGACGATCGAGTCGTCGGCGTCGGGGTAGAGCTGGACGCCGCGGTCGGCGTTGCCGTAGATCACGTTGTTCCTGATCACCGTGTCCCGCGCGTGGGATACGTAGATGCCGTGGTGATGGTTGGTCGCCGGCAGCTCGCCGCAGTCGTGGATCACGTTGTTCTCGATCAGGACCCCGCGGGTCGGTGGGAGGTCCTGGTAGTTGCTCACGGCCACGCAGATCCCCTGGTGGTGGTTGGTGATGACGTTTCCACGCAGGATCGCGTCGTCGGCGTAGATGAGCGGCCCGAGGAGCTCGTCATCGTTGCGGCCGTCCAGATTCATGTTCTCCGCCACCGACCCGTCCGCCTTGTAGCCGAAGCGCAGCTGTCCGTGGAGCGTCGCGCGTTCGCCGGGAAAGCTGGTCAGCGTCACCCCCGGCGTCCTGATCTCGAACTGCCGACCCACGTACGTGCCGGCACGCAGGCAACCCGTCTCGCCGCTCTCCAGGGTGCTGATCAACGCCGTGGCGGTCTCCAGCGGCTCAGCTTCGGTGCCGGGCGCGGAGTCCGATCCGCCGGGCGAAGCGATCAGATCGCATCCGGAAGCCGCCGCTGCGGATGAGCCGTGGATGACGAGCGCCGCCAACGTCAGCGTCAGCGCCAGCACAGCGATCCCTACGGTGTTTGCGAGCTTTGGAATGTCCGATCCTTCCCAAGCCGGGCTCAGGGCACCCGGTCCCACCCGCTATCGACCCGCCTCCGCGCCTCACGAACTTGGCTGAACGGACCGGACGTTTGTCCAGCGTCCTTGCAGGGCTTCCTGTTAGCTTTCACCCATGGCGGTCGTCCGAGCTACGGGTCAACGCCCGCTGATCGTGGTCGGGACCGGCCGTTGCGGCTCGACCTTCCTCCACCGCGTTCTGGCTCGGCACGAGGATCTCGCGTGGCTCTCGACCTTCAACGAGACCTTCCCCCGGCAGCCGTGGTTGTCGGTGTTCTCGCGGCTGTACTCGGCACCGCTTCCGACCGGGCTCAAGCACAGGCGCGCCTTCCCGAAACCCTTCGAGGCGTATCGGTTCTGGGAGAGCTACCTTCCGGGATTCTCGCGGCGCGACAGTCCTCAGGTGCCCGAGGAGATCGATGAGGCGATGATCGAGCCCGTACGCGCCGCCACCGGCCGCGTGATCAGGTACCAGGGCCGTAAGCGGCTACTCGTCAAGGTGACCGGCTGGGCCCGTATGACCTACTTCCACCGCATCTATCCCGATGCCCGCTTCGTCTTCCTGCAGCGCGATCCGCGCTCGGTGGTCAGCTCGTGGATCAAGGCCGGATGGCTCGACGTGACGAGTGCTCCGGACTCCCCGGAATGGCAGTGGGGCGAGGTACCCGAGCCCTACCTCGAGGCCTGGAGCGGACTCGGTGGCGGGCCGCAGCTGTCGACCGCATTGAAGATCCGGCTCGATCTCGACGACATCGCGGCCAACTCCGCCCTGCTCGACGGCCGGGTCCACCAGCTGGCCTACGAGACCCTGATCAGGAAACCGGAGGAGGCGCTGGGCGAGATCTGCCGATTCGCGGACCTGCCCTGGTCGGCCTCCTTCGCGAGGGCGGTCGCGTCGATGGACTTCTTCGACTCGACGCAGACGTGGCGCAAGCACCTCTCGGATGAGGAAGGCGAGCGCATCCTCGAATTCATGCGGCGGACCGAGCAAGTCGCCGCCTGATCCTCGCCGTCCGCCCATGCCACCCCCGGAGCGGTTCCTCTACATCGTCGGCACCTCGTTCACCGGTTCGACCCTGCTCTCCTTCCTGCTCAACCTGCACCCCGAGATCGTCTGCGTCGGCGAGTCCGACCCGAACTTCAGCAACTGGCCGGACCCCGGGCAGTACCCCTGCTCGTGCGGCGCGACGCTCGCCGAGTGCCCGTTCTGGACGGCGGTCGGCGGCGAGATGGCCGCTCGCGGCTTCCGATTCGATCCCTCGCACTGGCAGACGAGCTTTCGGCCGCGCAGCCGCGTGGGCCGACGATTGCTGTCGGGTGAGCGCGGTGATGAACTGCGGTCGACCCTCGCCGAACGGGGGTCCTCCCTCGGCTCGCACGTCCGCACGGTTGCCCTGCGCAACCAGGCCCTCGTGGACAGCGCCCGAACCGTGACCGGCAAGCCCGTCTTCGCCGATGCATCGAAGGACGTGAGCAGGGTGCGGTTGCTCGAGCGCACAACCGACCTCACGCCGCACGTCGTCCACCTCGTGCGCGACTCGCTCGGGTTCGTCGCCTCGAAGAAGTCCCGGGCCTCGAAGAACCGGCGCGCCGCCCGCGGCGGGCGGATCGCCAACGCGTCTCGCTACTGGAACCGCCGCGGCTCCCAGGCCGAGGACCTGTTCGCGATGCTGCCGGCCGAGCGCCGACTGCGCGTCCGCTACGAGGACCTCTGCAGGGATCCCGAGCGCGAGTTCGCGCGCATCTGCGCGATGGTCGGCCTGACACCACTGCCGGGCCCCTACGAGTTCCTTTCCGGCGAACATCACGTCATCGGCAACCGGATGCGCCTCACGAGCTCGAGCGAGATCACCCTCGACGAGCGATGGCGTTCGATCCTCACCCCGGAGGAAGCGGAAACGGTTCGACGCCTGACGCGCCGTTACCGGCAGGCCTTCGGCTACTGATCGCCGGCGATCAGACCGGCAGGCCGGTCAGGAGCGGGGCTTGCCGAAATCGCGGAGCAGAGCCGGCACGGTCATCAGGATGATCTTGAAGTCGAGCCAGGGCGATCGGTTCTCGATGTAGTAGTTGTCCCACTCCACGCGGTCGGCGATCGACGTGTTCCCTCGCAGTCCCTGGACCTGCGACCAGCCGGTGATACCCGACTTGACCCGATGGCGATCGGCGTAACGGTAGACCGACTCGTCGAAGAGCTGGACGTAGCTGGGACGCTCGGGGCGGGGACCGACGAGCGACATGTCGCCGCGGAGGACGTTGAAGAACTGCGGCAGCTCGTCGATCGAGCTCCGCCGCATCAGCGTTCCGACCTTGGTCCGCCGATCCACGCCCTCGACGCCGCCCGGGGCGACATCGCCAACGACGCGATCCGCCTCCGATTCCCGCTCGGCCGGAGAAGGATCGCGCATCGTCCGAAACTTGAGGACGTCGAATTCCTTGCCGTCGAGCCCGACGCGGGCTTGCCGGAACAGCACCGGTCGGCCGAGTGTCAGCAGCGTCGCCAGCGCCGCGATCAGGAGGATCGGCGATACGAGCACGATCGCGACTGCGGCGACCACCCTGTCGGATGCGTACTTGAGCGCGTACTGCCAGCCCTTCGGGTCGCTCGGGCGCACCGAGACGATCGGGATGCCTCCGATGCGCTCGAGCTGGAGATCGTCGGTGACCCCTTCGAAGAGCCGCGGCAGCACCGAGACGGTCACGCCGCGTGCCTGGCATCTGCGGACGAGATCGAGCTCCGCCAGGTGTGAGCTGTTCGAGAAGCTGACCACGACGTGCGTGGCGTTCAGGCTCTCGATCGCCCGCTCGAGACCGGGGCCGAAGAGCTTCGAGCCGTGACGCTCGACGGGTTCCGAGCCGAGGATCGGGATCGACGGCGCCTCCGCATCGTCGATCACCAGCGGATCGTCATCGATGAAGGCAACGGGCCGGAGCCCGAACTCGGGTCGATGGATCAGCCGATCGGCGAACTGCCGGCCGACCGCCCCGGCCCCGATGATCAACGTCCGCTGTCCGATCAGGCCCTCCCGACGGCGACGCGCCTCGACGATGTGGGCGCCGCCCCGAGCGGCGATCAGATAGGTCGAAGCGAAGAGCCACGCCCGGACGGCCTGGCCCGCGGCGTCCGGGTTGTCGAAGATCAGCACGCGCCCGAACGTCATGCACATCGCCACGATGGCCGTCGCGGCAACGATGGTCCGGGCATCCTCGAGGAAGTGGGAAGCGAAGGTGAAGCGGTACAGCCCCAGATAGACGAGCACCGCGAGCACCAGGACGCCGAAGACCGCGAGGGAGAAGACGTCGGTCCGAAGGCTTGCCGCCGGAGCACTGGCGACCGAGGCGAGGGCTGCCAGGGCCAGCATCGCGGCGTCGATGCCGAATGCCGTGGCATCGAATATCGGCGGGCTCGAGCCCTTGCGGCGTCGCTCCCTCAGTCCAGAGACGAACTGAGCCGGTCGCCATCTGACCAATGCCCGCGGCGGCGACTCCTCGATCGCCGCCGGCACTTCCACCGATGCCCTGCTCTTCGCCATGTCATTCGTCCTATCGGCGGCTGCTGCCCGTTCCTCAACAATGGAAAGACCGCGGTCCTCTGCCGTCGTTTCCTCGCTCCCGGCTCCACGCGCGGGACTTGCAAGGTTCTGGCTCTCGGTTGGCGAAACTTCCCCCATGCGCGTCCTGATCGTAAGCCAGCACTTCACCCCGGAGGTGACGGCTGCCCGATTCAGGATAGAGCCATTCGTGGAAGCCCTGTGCGCCGGCGGCCACGAGGTCGAGGTCATCTGCGCGGTCCCCAACCATCCCGAGGGCGTGATCGAGCCGGCGTTCCGGGGGCGGCCCCTGGTCAGGCAGCGAACGACGCAGCTCAGCGTCGACTACGTATGGGTCCGGGTCGCACCGGTCAAGAACATGCGCAGCCGGCTCGAGCTCTACGCCTCGTTCGCGGCGATGGCCACGGCCGTCGGCTCCCTGCGGAGGAGGCCCGACGTGATCCTCGCAAGCTCGCCCCCCCTCACCGTCGGCCTTGCCGGGGCCCTCCTCGCGATCCGCCACCGCGTGCCCTGGGTCCTCGACGTCCGCGACCTATGGCCGAAGGCGGCGGTCGTTCTCGGAGAGCTGAACTCGAAGCGGGCGGTCAAGGCGGCCGAGGTCCTGGAACGCTGGCTGTACGAACGGGCCGATCTGATCACGACCGTGACCGAGCCCTTCGGAGAACACATCGCCGAGCACGCGCCGGCGGGCAAGCGGATCGACGTGATGCCCAACGGCACGACGCGAGCCTGGCTCGAACGCGGTCGCCGTCGTCCCGACCGTGCGAAGCTCGGCCTGCCGACGAACCTCTTCGTCTGGGCGTATGCCGGCAACCTCGGTCTCTACCACGGCCTCGACACCGCCATGGAGGCCGCGGAGAGGCTCGGCGAGGGGTTTCAGCTCCTGTTGATCGGTCACGGGCCCCTGCGCGAGGAGCTCGAAGCACGGGCGGCGGAACTGCCGCCCGGCCGCGTCCGCATCGAGGGGCTGATGTCGCCGGACGACGCTGCCGACCACCTACTCGCCGCAGACGCGCTGCTGGTGGCGCTGCGGGCTTCCCTCGACGACGTGATCTCCTCGAAGCTCTTCGACTACTGCGCCCTGGGTCGCCCGCTGGTCGTCGCCGCCAACGGCGAGACTCGCCGACTGGCCGAGGGCGCGGCGGTCATCGCGGAGCCCGAGGACCCCGACGCGATGGCGGCGGCGGTTCGTCGTCTGCGGGATGATCCCGAGCTCGGGCGAATGCTCGGTGAGCGCGCTCGCGACCTTGCCGCCGAGTACCTGAGGGAGGATGTGGCGCTACGCCTGACCGGTGCCCTCGAACGTCTCACCGCCGACCGGAGCCGGCGCTGACCGTGGTCCCGAAATGCAGAGAGGGCGCCGCCACGACGTGGCGACACCCTCCCGAACCGCTTTTCTCGCTAAGCGATGTCCTCGCGGGTGCGGGACATCCGCGCCATCGCGACTCCACCAAGCAGCAGGACGAGTCCGCCACCGGCCAAGAGCTCGACATCGAGCCCGGTGAACGGCAACGCGCTACTACTGGAGGCCGGATCCGCCGAAGCGCCCGGGTCCGTCGGATCGCCACCGGAGACGGAACCGGCGACTTCGCCACCCTGTCCGCCGTAGGTCTCAACCGATGAGTTGCTTGCCATCGCTGTAGGAGCGAAAGCGAGCACGACAACGAGAGCTAGCGAGCTGAGAATCATTCTCGACTTCACGGAAACTCCTCTTGATCTTCCAGCGACCGGCCTCAAACCCCCTGAGTGCTGTGATGAGTACCTGATGGCCGACCGACGATCCGACGAACGGTGTCGGCGCCCAAGGGGGAACTAGGCGAGGATCATTACAGATCGGCCGGAGGTTGGCAACCCGGAAGGTTTACTCGCTGCAAAAACGGGTATCGCGCGTTGCGCCGACCCGTGCACAGACCCGGTCGAGCAGCTCCCGGTCGATCTGAGCGCTGGTCAGCGGCTGCTCGCTTCGGGCCCGGCGCAACGCCGATGCGATCAGGGACTCGTTCGGGTTGAGTGCTTCCGCCCTTTTCAGCGCGGCCAAACCTTCCGCCCGGCGTCCCGCGGCGATATCCAGCGTGCCCTGTTCGAGCAGCGCGAACCAGTTGGTGGGTTCGCGGTCGGCGGCGCGTGTGAAGGCGATCCGCGCCCGTTCCTCATCGCCGTCTCGCACCGCAATCGTGCCGGCGACGAGATCGGCTCGTGGCGACAGGGGATTCAATGCGCGGGCGGTGTCGAGGCGGGAATAGGCGGCCTCGGGATCCGCCTGCCAGTCCGCCGCCGCACTCGCGGTGAGGCGGGCGGCGAGCCAGGGAAATGTCAGCGAAGCGACGGCGACGATGGCGAGCGCCGCCACGAGGGCGAGCGCCCCGACTCGCGCCGCCGGCCCGAACCGGGACGCCGCGCCCACTTGCCCGTCCGCCTGCATCCCGCCCCCCGCCATTCCGAGCCAGGCCATGACGGGCATCGCGATCCCGGCGAACGTCCACAGCCAATCGCCGCCCGCGTGGAGGAAGAAGTAGCCGGCGGCGGCCAGCGCGATTCCGGCAACCGCCCGCGACAGGGGCTCGCTCGCTCGCGCTCGCGTGCGGATCACGGAAGCTGCCGCCGCAACGAGGAAGCCGGAGAAGAGGAGCGTGCCCACGACGCCCGTCCCGGCCAGGAGGCGCATCGGCAGGCTGTGCGGATAGAGCGGCTCCTCTCCCGTTTCTCGGTGCTCCAAATAGGTGACCGCGAAGTTGTCGGCACCTTCACCCGCAAGCGGCGCCGACCCGAAGCCATCGCTCAGCGCCACTCTCCAGAAGTCATAGCGGCCGCTTCCCAGATCGCCACTGAACCGAGTCGACCCGAAGCCGCCCTCGTCGTAGTCGCCCTTGAAGTCCTGCCAACGCTCATCGACCCATCCGATCGGATCTTCGACCGCCACGACCGCGGACGCGAGCGCCGCGACGGCCAGCACGGCAGCGATGACACCTGCGATCCGCCCTGCGGTCCGCGATGACGCCTCGCTGATGACCAGGCGGCGATCGGCGAGCGCCAGCAGCGTTCCGACGACCGCAAGCGCAACGAAGGAGACCGAAATCGCCTCCGCTGCACCGGTGAAGGCCGCACCGACGTCGCCACCCTCGTCGTTCGTCGCGAAGACGTCGAGGATCGCCGGCGCGGCCAGCGCCGTGGCTGCCAGGGGCAGCGCCATGAACATCGCGGCGCGCAGGCGGTTCGGAACCACCAACAGGTACAGGATCAGCGCCGCAGGCATCACCAGCAGCGACGCCCGGCTCTGGGGCATCAGGGCAACCTGAATCAGGAGACCGGCAACGGCGAGCAGGATGCCGCGCAGCGCCCACGACACCTCGCGGCGCGAGGCGAGATGGGCGGCCGGCCAGAAGCCGCCGATGAACAGGGCTGAGACTGCGTTCGCGTATCCCGTCGGCTCGGCGAGCCGTCCGTTGACCAGGAACAGGGCCGCGTCGGTCGACCCCGCCGCATCGATCAGCACGATGGCTGCGATCACCGCCAGGCCGACGGAATAGAGGCCGAGCACCAGGGCGGCGGACCCGGCCCGCCAGGAGACGATCGAGAAGGCGGCAAACACGAGCAGGTAGACAAGGGCGCGGTTGGCCCCGTCCCATGCGGTCGCATCGACCTCGGCCCAGGCGATCGAGGCGTAGCTCCAGAGGACGAACGCCGCCAGGAGCCCGATCGCCCAGCGGGTGGCGGGCCTCAAGGCGCGCAGCCGCGCACGGTAGACCCAGGCGACCAGAGCAGTCAGCGCGAGCATGAAGAGGCCCGCGGGAGCCCATGAGGTCACTCCGGAGCCCCCTTGCGAAGCCGCGAGGATCAGGAACGTGGCGACCGCGAGCAGGCCGGGAATCAGTTCCGGCCGACCGGTGAGCGCGGCGAACCGCCGGCTGTCCGGCTCGCCGGGGCCGGTCTCGCTGCTGCTCCTCACGCCGACAGCTTATGCTCGCCGCCGGGCACCGACTCGCTCAGCTGCCGAGTCGCACCCACTTCGCGACCGACGGCACGCCCTTGCCGTTGAGCACGAACAGCATGTAGTACCCGGGAGGCGCGACACCGGCGCCGGGCGGGGTGACGATCTCGAGCCCGGTCGGGCCCGGCTTGCGCTTGCCCTTCTTCTTCAACTTCTTCGCGCGCAGCGGAACCAGACGCTGATGCATGTCGTTCCCATGGGTCGTCGCGCCCGGGGCGACGAGCACGGCCTCGGTCGCCTTCGACCTGCCCTTCGTGAGAACCTTGATTCGCTGGTTCCAACCGGCCTTCTTGGGCGCCTTCTTGATCACCGGGCGCCTTCCCTGGAACAGGTAGGGCGGCGAGTAGATCTCGGCGGTGTCGGTATTGCTGTTGCTTCCGTCCGGTTCGAGCGGATGCTTGTTGTCGCCGCCCGAGAACACCCGCCCGTCCGGCAGCAGGACCGCTGTGGCGTGATACCCGCGGTCCTCGAGCTGTGCCGGGCCGAGGCGCCATTCGGACGTTTCCGGATCGAACAGCTCGATCTGGCGCCGCGCTCCGTCGCTGTCGATCCTGTAGACGCCGTCCTCTTCATTCTCTCCGTATCCGCCCCCGACGGTCACCATCGACCGGTCGGGCAGCAGAACCGTGTTCTGGTAGGAACGGCTCAGGTTGAGAGGGCTGGACGCCTTCCAGCCGTCGCCGGCACGGCGGGCGTTGATCGTCTCGGTCGTTGCGGTCGGAAGCCGAGAGCCGTCCGGGTCCGGCAGCCCGCCGATGCCGCCGATCATCGTCGCGCTCCAGGAGCCGCGCGGCGTTCCCGGTTCGAGCACGGCCGAGCCGCCGTTCCGCTGCTCGATGCTCCGCGGCAGGTCGGTCCAGGTGATCGGATCGCCGGGGTCACGAGCGTCGATCAGGGCCGCGTGGCGCGGCAGCGGGCCGGCCACCAGCACTCGCTGATCGGGCATGGTGAACAGGTGCGGGTAGAGCAGCCCGGTCGGAAGGGTCACCTCGGGATGGAGGCTGAACGAGCCGACGCTCTCCGCCGCGGCACCCGGCTCGAAGACCTCGAGGTCCATGTTCAGCACCTTGCCCGGCGGATCGTCGTTGTAGCCGCCGATCGTGATCGTGCGACCGTCAGCCAGCTCGACCTGGGTCGGATACCAGCGCCCCTGGTTCATCTGCGGCTGTTCGGTCCAGCGCTCGGTCCAGGGATTGAACGTGAAGGCGCGGTTCAGGCCCGCCCAGTCGGGATAGGCCGGGTCCGACAAGCCGGGGAAGACGAGGTTGCCGCCGGTCACCAGCACCTCGCCGTTCGGCAGGAAGGACTGCCCCGAGCAGTAGATCGGGGCCACGCCAGGCGGTTGGGGGCCGTCCCCGTCAGGGTCGACGACCGGCGGCGGCACGTCCTCGAAGGCGCTCGGGCCGTAGCCCTTGGAGGGGTCCCAGAGCGTTGCGTTGCCGATGTTGGGCGGCCCGTCGGGGAAGCCCCAGTAGAGAAGCTTGCCGGTCGGAAGGACAACCGTGTGGATTGCGAACGAGTTCGGCAGCTCGAACGGCGCCTGGGTCCAGCGCCCGATCTCACTCGCCGGGGCTCGGGCCGCGGTCCTGCGCGCCAGGCGCTTCGACAGTTCGCGCTCGCGCGCGACCTTCAGCCGCTGCTCGCGGGAGGTCATCGCCTGCCATCGGCGCATCGCCCGGCGCTCGTCCCGGCGCTGCTCGGCGTGCTCGGCCGCGTGCTCATCGCCCAGCACGGCGCTCTCGTAGGCCCGGATCTCCGCCTCCGGCAGCTGCAGGCCCCCGGTTCCGTGCCCCTCGGCGACTCCGGCCGAGGCGATCATCGATGTCACGACAACGGCGCACGTCCTAGCGCCTCTGGTCCATCCCACCGATCAAGAGTAGCGGAACAATCAGTACCCAGCTTCAGGTTCTGAGGATCGTGATTCGGGGCCGGCCGGGGACGTCCCGAGGGCTCAGCCGTCGTCGGTCCAGCCGGCGAGCGCCCTTCGATCGATCTTCCCGGAACCGATCCGCGGCAGGTCGGCGTGGATCACGACGCGCTTCGGCACCATGTGGCTCTCGAGCTGCTCCGCGCAGTAGCGTCGCAACTCCTTCGCCTCGAGGTCGACCCCGGCCTCAGCCGCCACGTGGGCATGCACGGCCTCGCCCAGGAGCTTGTCGGGCACGCCGACGACCGCCACGTCGCGAACGCCCGGAAACGCGTGGAGGACGTCCTCGATCTCGCGCGGTGCGACCTTCTGCCCACGAGACTTGATGATGTCGTCGCGCCGGCCGACGAAGTAGAGGTAGCCACGCTCGTCGGCACGGAACAGGTCTCCCGTCGCGAGCACCCGCTCCCACGGCCAGCGACCGGGACCGAGCTTGCGTGCGGTCGCCTCCTCGTTGCCCCAGTAGCCCTGCATGACATGAGGGCCGCGAACCATGAGCTCGCCGACGATCCCGGGAGCGGCGACCTCTCCGTCCGCGTCCTCGACCCAGGCCTCGGTTCCGGGGATGGCGGTGCCGACCGAGTCGGGGCTGGCATCGACCTCGTCGGGGTCGAGGCGGCAGACCCTCTGGCACTCGGTCTGCCCGTACATCAGGTAGAGGCGCGCGTCGGGAAACGCCTCGCGAACCGAGCGGACGACCGGCGTCGGCAACCCGGCCCCGGCGTTGGTCAGGAACCTCAGATCGGGGAAGCCGCGCTCGCCCAGTCCCGGCAGGGACAGCAGCAGCTGGTAGATCGTCGGGACGGCGGCGAACCCGGTGATCCGGCGCTCCTCGAGCAGCTGGACGATCCGCCCGCCGGCGCCGAAGCCCGGCTCGAGCACCAGCGTGGCGCCGAGCCGCACGCAGGTCAGAAGCTGGTAGAGCCCGTAGCCGAAGTACAGGGGCAGCACGCAGAGAACCCGGTCCGAGGCGTCCATGGCGATGCTCTCCGCAATCGAGTCGGCGACGAAGGACATGTTCCCGTGGGTCAGCGTCACGCCCTTCGGCTCGCCGGTCGAGCCGGAGGTGTAGATGACCGCTGCGAGGTCCGGACCGACCATCGGGCGGAATCCGGCACCCTCCGCGCTCCCGGGCAGGCCATCGCCGTCGATCACCTGGACGTGCGGCGGAGCCGCCTCGGTCAGCTTGGCGGCGCTTCCCGGTTCGCAGATCGCGGCCGACGCGCCGACGTCGGCGAGGATCCGTTCGAGCTTGGCGGGCAGGATCTCGGGGCTGATCGGCGAGAACGCGGCGCCGGCACGCAGCACCGCGTAGACGGCGACCACCATCGGCGTGCCGTTCGACATCACGATCGCCACCCGATCCCCGCGCCCGACCCCGAGCCGTCGCAACTCGGCAGCGGCCCCGTCGACGCGGCGGTCGAGCTCGGCGTAGGAGACCGTGTCGTCCCCGGAGATCAGCGCGGCAGCCTCGGGCCGCGCCGTGGCGGTCGCTCGTAGATCCTCGGCGAGCGCCGCCGGTCTCAGGGCTCGGCCCGCTTCCGCTCGACGTATCGCGCGATGGCGTCCACGGATCCGAAGTTCTCCTCCGTGATCTCCACGTCCTGCACGTTGATCGCGTAGCGCGCCTGGACCTCCTCGACGATCTCGACGAACCCCAGGGAGTCGACTATCCCGGCAGCGAGCAGGTCCTGGTCGTCCGCGAGGTCGGCGTCCGGATCCAGATAAAGGAAGTTGTCCTCGATGAAGACCCGCATCTCCTTGCGGACGTCCTCGCCACCGACTGTTTCACTCATGGAACCTCGCTCAATGTTTGGTCGACCGTGCGGTCGATTCTTACCGCTGGAGCGGCTGTCTCGGCCGGGTCGGGGCCGGAAGTTGCGATGAAGGCTTCGTGCCAGAGCTGGGTCGAGAGAATCCCGATCAGCGCCATCCCCTCGCGCACGCCGGTCGCCCGGCCCTCGCGACACCTTCGCAGGAGGCCCTCCACGCGGCGATGATCCCAGAGGCCGACCGATTCGAGGCTCGACGTCGAGAGCATCTCCTCCACCCACGCCGGTGACGACGCGGAGAAGAACGGTGTCACCTCGGGTGCCCTGTAGGGCTGCTTGCGCCGACCGACGATGGAGGGCGGCAAGAGCTCGTCGGCGAGCCGGCGAAGGGCGATCTTGTCCTCGTCGTCGTTCAGCTTCTCCTCCCCGCCGAGCCCGACCGAGCAAGCGTAGACACGATGATCGAGGAACGGGTAGCGGCCCTCGACCCCGTGGGCCATCGCCACGCGATCGCCCTGCGCGGCCAGCAGGTACGGCTCGAGCAGGGTGGTGACTTCGAGCCAGGCGGCGCGCTCGAGCGGATCCCATCCGGCGAAGCCGGAGGGCAGTTCGTCGCGGACCGGTTCGAGTGCGGCGTCCACGCTCAACTCGGCGCGGACCTCGTCTCGGTAGAAGGCCCGGACGGACTCCGTCGAGCGGACCCTGGTCAGGTGCGAGGCGAGCGGATCGTCGTCGTCGATCTCGAGCAGGAAGCGGGTCCAACCAGGGCCCCGTCGCGAGCTCGCGCCGAGGTGAGGGTAGAGGCGGTCGAGCAGCTCCATGGCCCGGTCGGGGTCGTCGCGGTGCATGTCGCGGATCGCGACCTCCTTGAAGAGGTCGTAGCCCCAGAAGAGCTCGTCGGCCCCCTCGCCGGTCACCACGACCTTGAGGTCGTGCTCGTTGACCTCCCGGGCCAGCAGGTAGAGCGGCACCGGGGCGGTGCGGACCAGGGGGACCTCAGCGTGGCGAATCACCTCCGGGAACGCGTCCCCGATCTCCGCGGCTCCGGCGACGACCACGTGGTGGCTGGTGCCCAGCGCCGAGGCGACCAGTTCCTGTTCGGCGCGCTCGTCGTATGCCGGGTCGTCGAACGCGACCGAGAAAGTCCGCAGTTCGCCCTCCTTCTCGACCTGAGCCAGGGCGCTGATCAGACTCGAGTCGAGGCCGCCGGACAGGTAGGCCCCGACCGGTACGTCCGCCCGCAGTCGCATGGCGACGCTGTCTCGCAGGGTCGGCTCGAGCTCCGCGTCAGCGCCCGGCTGCTCCGGTCCGGCCCGCCACCAGCGCCGGCGCTCGACGATCTCGCCGCGCTCCCAGACCAGCAGCCCACCGGGCTCGAGCTGCTCGACCCCGGCGAACGCCGTCTGCGGCGACTGCGGTGCCCAGAGCGTGAACGCCTGGTCGATGCCCGCCATGTCGATCGCCGCGGAGACCTCGCCGGAGGCGAACAGCGCCTTCGCCTCCGAGCCGAAGACCAGTGCGCCGTCGTCGCGCCACGACCAGTGCAACGGGCGCACCCCGAACCGGTCCCGGACCAGGGTCAGACGACGAGCCCGCGGCTGCCACCAGGCGAGGGCGAACTGCCCGTTCAGGCGCCCGAGGCCCTCCGGGCCCTCGAGTTCGAGGAGCGCATGGACGACCTCCGTGTCGCTTCGCGTCCTGAACTCGACGCCGCGCGTGCGCATCCATGCCCGCAGCTCGGGATGGTTGTAGACCTCACCGTTGTAGACCAGGACGCTGCCGGAGCGATCGTCGACGAGCGGCTGCCAACCGTGCTCGAGATCCACGATCGACAGACGGGTCGAAACCAGGCCGGCGCCCGGGTCGATCAGAAGCCCGAAGCCGTCCGGACCGCGATGTCGGATCGACCTGGCCATGCGCAGCAGCGCCTGCTCGTCGACCGGATCCCCCGGATCGGGGCGGACGATCCCCGCGATGCCGCACACGTCAGGTCTCCGGCTCGAACAACACCGCGGGAGCGTGCAGATAGGCGGTCGCGGTACGGCGCCGATCGATCTCGGCGTAGGCGACTCCGACCTCGTCGGCGCTGAGCCCGACCCGGGGGGCGAGCTCCGCCGGCTCGACGCCGTGGGCGTGGCCCCACATCAGTTCGTCCATCCGCTCGTAGGAGTAGCCGAAGTAGAACTCCTCCTGGCTCTGCGGCAACGAGAAGGTCTCGGTGGTCGGGGCGCGGCTCGCGATCGACTCCGGCAGCCCGAGCTCCCTCGCCACGGCGTAGACCTGACCCTTGTAGAGGCCGGCGATCGGCTTCACGTCGGCAAGTCCGTCGCCGCCCTTGACGAAGAACCCCTGGTCGTACTCGAGCAGGTTCGGCGTGCCGATCACCGCGTAGGAGAGCCGGTCGGCCCACGTGTACTCGCACAGCTTCCGGACCCGCTGCTTCATGTTGGTCGCCGCCAGCAGCGTCAGGTACGCGCCGGGGGGCATCCGCCGCTGCTCGCGGGTGCCGTCCGGCCGCTCGACGACGAGCGAGAAGACCGTGATCGAGGCCGAGGGCGCGGAGCGGACCAACTTGTGCTTCCAGTCCGGGCGGTAGTCAGGAAAGACCTCCCTGATCGCCTCGTCGCGCTGGCTGTAGCAGCCGAGACCCTCGAGCGCATCGGTGATCGGCTGCTCGACGCTGCGGGCGCCGAGCGACTCCGCCAGCTCGGCGGCGAGATGGGACGAGGAGTCGCCGACATCCCGCTCCGGCAGCCGCAGGAGGAGCACCTTCCCGGCGCCCAGCGCGCGGACGGCGATCCCGGCGGCGACGCTGGAGTCGATTCCTCCCGAGGTCGCGACGACGGCGCCGCGGCGGCCCAGGCCACGGATCGCCCGGCTCGTCTGCTCGGCCAGCCGGTCGATGCAGGCGGCCGCGTCGAAGCCGTCCAGGGGTCCACTCATGGCCGTCAGTCTAGGTAGATTGCGCCCGATGGGGCAGATCCGAGCATTGCGACGGGCGGATCTTCCCGCCGTGATGGGACTGCTCCGGGCCAACCTCCCGGGGTTCCCGCTGACCGAGGACGAGTTGGCGGATGCGACCCTCGGCGACGGCTGGAGCGACGAGGAGCTTCCGTCGCTGGTCGCCGTCGAGGACGACGAGGTGGTGGGCTTCGTTCGCGCCCAGGTCCGGAGGATGCTCTTCGACGGGCGGCCGATTCGAGGCGTCTGCCTGAGCGACCTGGTCGTCTCCGAAGGGCATCGGCGCGGCGCGTCCGGGGCAATGCTGCTCGCCCGGCAGCTCAAGGGCCCACAGGACGTCAGCTGGTCCGATTCGGCGACGGATTTCGTGGTTCGCGCCTGGCGCGCGCTCGGCGGCCAGGTCGACTACTCGCGCGCGGCGGACTTCATGCTCGTCCTCCGCCCGGCGCGCTGGATCGGCGACCTGATAGCTGCTCGAGCACGAGGGCGGGAGGTGGGGCGGGAGCTGATGCCGGTCGGAGCGCTTCCCGCCCACGCCGCCGGCGAGCGGATCAGCGGCCGCCCTCCCCCCCGGCCCGAGCCCGGATTCCACGGTCGCGACGCCGACGCCGCCTCCGTCGTCGAAGCTCTTCCGGCGATCTCGCGCGGGCTCAGGGTCGCGGTCGACTGGGACCAGCCGCAGCTCGATGCGACGTTCCGCAGGATCGAGGCGCTCGGCGGCCGCCTCGCTGTCCGCATCGTCGACCGCGGCGACAAGCCGGTCGGCTGGTACGCGTGCCTGCTGCGTCCGGGCGGCGTCAGCCGGCTCCTCCATCTCGCCGCCGGCGAGCGTGTGGTAGATGCGGTCTTCGGCGAGTTGGTCGGCTATGCGTCCGCCTCGGGCAGCGCCGTGCTGAGCGGGCGGGCCGAGCCGCACCTGGAGCGGCCGCTACGCGAGCGGCTCGCCGCGATTGGGCTCGCGTGGCAGCCCGTGATCAAGGCCGGCGACGCCGAACTCGCCGCGGCGCTGTCCACCTCCGCATCGGTCCTCTCGCGGCTCGACGGCGAGCTGTCGCGGTTTCACTGACCGGCGCTCAGCCGGCGACGGGCGGTCCTGCTCACGCGGCGCAGCCGGCCGCGGAGGGTCCACCACGGCCTCTCGACGGCGATCGCGGCGGCGCCGCTGCGATCGAGCGCGTCGAGGCGGACGATGTCGTCCGCAGTCAGCTCGAAATCGAAAACCGCGGCATTCTCGACGATCCGCTCCCGGTGAGCGGACTTGGGGATCACCGCGACCGCTCGCTCGATCGCCCACCGGAGCAGGACCTGCGCCGCCGTCCGGCCGTGGCGCTTCGCAACCTCGGCGACGGTCGGGTCGTCGAGCTCCTCGCCGTGCGTCAGCGGGCTGTACGCGGTCACCTCGATCCCCTGCGACCGACATTCCTCCAGCAGCTGCCGCCGGTAGGCGAAGGGGCTGAACTGGACCTGGTCGACCGCGGGCTTGACACCGGCGACGGGCAGCAGCCGCTCGAGGTCGGCGACTCCGAAGTTGCTGACTCCGATGCTCCGGGTCATGCCGCGCTCGAAGGCCGCCTCCATCCCGGACCACGCGCGACGCGGCCCCCCGCGCGGGGTGTGGACGAGGTAGAGATCGACGTGGTCAGCACCGAGCCTCTCCAGACTCCGCTCCAGCTCGAGCACCGGATCGGAACGGGCGGCGTCGAACTTGGTCGTGACGAAGACCTCGGCACGCGGCAGCCCGGAGGCGCGGATGGCGCGCCCGACCGATTCCTCGTTGCCGTAGGCCTGAGCGGTGTCGATGTGCCGGTAGCCCGCCTCGAGCGCGGCTCCCACCGCCCCTTCGGTCTCCCGGCCGGGTGGGATCCTGAACACTCCGAGGCCGAGCAGAGGCATCGTCACGCCGGGGGCGATGTCGACCGCCTGCCGCATCCGTGCGACCGATCCGTCCACGGCCGGCCTCAGGCCTCAGGGACTGATGCCACCGGACCCCGTCTGCTGCGTCTCGGTCGAGGTCGAGGTCGTCGTCGTGGTGGTCGGCTCCGTGCTTGAGGTCGTCGTGGAGGTGGTCGGCTGGGTCGTGGTTGGCACCGACGTCGTCGGCGACGTCGTGGTCGTCGGTTCGGTCGTGGCCGGCACGGTCGTCGTATCGTCGCTGCCGCCTCCGCCGGCCAGCGCGATCACGGCGATCACGAGGCCGATCACGAGGGCCGCGACCAGGCCGATCGCCACCTTCTGCCCGCCGCTCATCCCACCGTCGTCGTCGTAGCGGTCGGGGTCGCGCCCGCCGGCTCCGCCGTTGCGCCCGCCGCCGCCTCGGCGCCCGCCGCCGCCGCCGCGGTCCGGGGGCATGACTCTGGTCGGATCCTCACTCACGAGCGGGCATTCTACGCCCGGCGGCGGACGCCGAGGCCGCCGCGCCGGCGACTCGGGCTCACCCGGCGCTCAGCAGGCCCTCGTAGACGCGTTCGGTGCCGTCCAGCATGCTGGTCAGCGTGAAGCGCTCGCGGACCCGCCGCGCGGCCTCCTCCCCGTAGGCGCCGGCCCTCCGCGGGTCGCCGAGCAGCTCCAGGATCGCCGCGGCGAGGGCCGCGGGATCGGCCGGTGGTACGACGCGGCCGCTGCTGCCGTCGACGATCGCCTCGGCTGACCCCCCCGCGGCGGTGACCACGCAGGGACACCTCAGCGACATCGCCTCGAGGATCCCGTAGGGGAACGACTCGGCGAGGGCCGGATTCACGAAGACGTCGGCTGCCGTCAGCAATCCGGGCACCGCCTCGACGTGGCCGGCAAGCAGAACCCGGCTCGCGACGCCGAGGCGATCGCGCGCCGCCTCGGCGTCGGCTCGATCCGGCCCGTCGCCGGCAACGATCAGTCGAGCGTCCGGCCGGGCGACGAGGACCATCGCCATCGCCTCGAGCAGGACCGGCACGCCCTTCCTCGCGAAGAGCTCGGAGACGGCCACGATCAGCGGCCCCCCAGAGGTGAACCGCTCCAGCCGCGGTTCGAGCGGCTGCGGCTCGAGCGGGTCGATGCCGTTGTGGACCACGCAGGCCCGATCGCCGGCCCCGAGGTCGACGGCGAGGCGCCGCTCCCACTCGCACACGCACAGGACCCTGCTGGTCAGCGGCATCAGAGCCCGTTCGGTGGCCCTGTAGGCGGCACGCACCGGAGTCGGTCCGCCGCCGTCGTCGAACGCGTAGCGGTGGGGGGTGTGGACGAGCGGAACCCCCGGCAGGGCTGCTCGCGCCAGCCTCGCGACGACGCCGGCCTGAGCGCCGTGAGCATGGATGACGTCGGGCCGGAAGGTCCGGTAGGCGCGTCCCACTTCGCGCACGGCGGCGAACGTGCCGGCCGGGGCCGGGCTGCGAGGGATCGCGGCGGCGAAATGCCGCACCGCGAAGTCGCCCCCCTCCCCGGGCGGCCCGCAGACCGCCACCTCGTGCCCGCGTTCGGCCAGCTTCGACGACAGCACCCGGACGTGCCCGAACGTTCCGCCGGTCCGCGGTCGGAAGACCTGAAGAATCCTCGTCATCGACCGGGTCAGCCGGCGACGGCCCTGAGGGCCGCCAGCAATCGCTCGCAGCCATCGCCGAGATCGGAGGGCGCGATCGTGAGCGGCGGCAGGAGGCGAATGGTGGCCGGATTCGGCGCGTTGACCACGACCCCCCGCTCCAGCGCGGCACGCGCCACCGCCGCTGCGTCGACCCCGTCACGCAGCTCGAGCCCGAGCATCAGGCCGCGGCCGCGGATCCCCCCGACGGCGGGGTCGCCCGCCAGTTCGGAGCGGATCTGGGTCTCGCGATCGAGGACGTTCGCCCGGACCTCCTCGCTGTCGATCACCTCGAGCGCGGCGAGCGCCGAACGGGCGCAGATCGGGCCGCCGGCGAACGTCGATCCGTGCTCGCCGAGCGTCAACCCGTCCCCCGCCCGGGGCCCGATCACGCAGGCGCCGACGGGCAGGCCGCCGCCGAGTGCCTTGGCGCTCGTCATCACGTCGGGAACGACGGGCCCGCCCTGGAAGGCCCAGAGGGTCCCGGTCCTCCCCATCCCGGTCTGGATCTCGTCGAAGACCAGCAGCGCCCCCGCCTCCTCGGTCGCCTCACGGGCGGCGGCGAGCATCTCGGCGGAGATCGGGTGGACCCCGGACTCCCCCTGGATCGGCTCCAGCATCACCGCCGCCGTGTTCGGTCCGACGGCGGCGCGGAGCGCGTCGGGGTCGTCGCGCGGGGTCGGAACGAAGCCGGCGGGCAGCGGGCCGAAGAGGTCCTCGCGGGCGAGCCGCGGGGTCGCCGCCAGCGCCGCCAGCGTGCGGCCGTGGAACGCGTAATCGAGGACGACGATCTCAGGGCGCTCGATCCCCCGCAGGTGCCCATGCTTGCGGACGAGCTTGATCGCACACTCGTTGGCCTCGGTGCCGGAGTTGCAGAGGAACGCGCGGCCCCCGAGCGAGGAGGTGACGAGACGCTCGGTCAGCCGCATCGCCGGCTCCGAGTAGAAGAGGTTCGAAGTTCCCCCGAGCGTCGCCGCCTGATCGGCGATCGCCGCGACGATGCGCGGGTGGCAGTTGCCGGCGTTGTGGACGGAGAGGCCGCTGAACAGGTCGACGTACTCGCGGCCCTCCGAGTCCCAGAGTCGCGAGCCCTCGCCGCGGACGAACTCGACCGGCGCCCGCGGGTAGGTGGGCATCGCGTAGCGGCCCTCGATCTCCCGCAGTTCGCCCACCCGCTCGGCTGTCTCGCGACCGACCCCACTCACGGCGTCACCTTCGTCCCGATGCCGGCATCGGTGAAGAGCTCGAGCAGGAGGCTGTGCGGGCGGCGGCCGTCGAGGATGTGGGCCGACTGGACGCCGCCGTGGATCGCCTCGACGCACGCGGTCAGCTTCGGCTTCATGCCGCCGCCCATATCAGGAAGGGCGGCTTCAACTTCAGACACCGTCGCGAGCGAGATCAGCGTCTCGGGGTCGTCGGGCACCTCGCGCCAGCCCTCGACGTCGGTGAGGAAGATCGCCTTGTAGGCCGGGAGCGCGGCGGCGACCTTGCCGGCGGCGCTGTCGGCGTTGACGTTGTAGGAGTTGCCCTCGCGGTCGGAGCCCGCTCCGGCGATGACCGGGATGAAGTCGGACGCGATGTGGTTGAGAACGTCGACGTCGACGTTCTCGATCTCGCCGACGAAGCCGACGACCTCCGACTCCGGCACCGGCTGGATCTGGAACATCGCCCCGTCCTCGCCGGAGAGACCGACGGCGGGCTGGCCGAGCCGGTTCAGCCGCTGGACGATCTCGGAGTTGACCTTGCCGAGCAGGACCATCTTCGCCACCTCAACCGTCTCGGCGTCGGAGACGCGGAGGCCGTCGACGAACTCGACCTCGAGGCCGAGCCGCTCCATGTAGTGGCTGATGTCGGGACCGCCGCCGTGGACGATCACCGGGTTGAGACCGACGTACTTGAGCAGGACGACGTCGCGCGCGAACTCGTCGCGGACCGCCGGGTCCTTCATCGCGGCGCCGCCGTACTTGATGACGACGGTTCGCCCGTGGAACTCGCGGATGTAGGGCAGCGCCTCGAGCAGCGTCTCGACGCTGCCGGCCGCGGCCGCGGCCCGTTGCTCTGCGCTCATCCGGTCGGTCATGTCGTGTACTCCGCGTTGATCCTGATGTATTCGTGGGTGAGGTCGCTGAAGAAGACGTGGGCGGCGGCGCTGCCCCGGCCGATGTCGACCGACAGCTCCGCCTCACCGGTGTCAGCGGCCATCTCGGCGGCGTCGATCCGGCCGGGCCCGAGCTCCGGCAGCTCGGCGCCGGCCAGCGCTTGGCCCGCCGCCTGGGCGATCCGGCCCCAGTTCGGGTCGCGACCGTAGAGCGCGGTCTTGACCAGCGGCGAGTTGGCGATGGCCCGGGCGACCCGCTCCGCCTCCCCGTTGCTCGCCGCGCCGGTGACGGCGGCGCGGCCGACCCGCGACGCGCCCTCGCCGTCGGCGACGATCTCGAGCGCGAGCTGGAGCAGCACCGCGTCGAGCAGGCCGTCCGGCAGCGGCTGCCCGGAAGCGCCGCTCGCCTGCAGCAGGACCGTGTCGTTGGTGCTCATCTGCCCGTCGACCGTGATCCGCTCGAACGATCCGGCGACCGCCTGCCGCAGCTCCGCCTCCGGATCGGCGACGACGGCGTCGGTCTGGACGAAGCAGAGCATGGTCGCGTAGCCCGGCTCGATCATCCCGGCGCCCTTCGCCTGGGCCGACAGCGTGACGCCCCCGGCGCTGACGCAGCAGCGCTTCGGCCCGGCGTCGGTGGTCATGATCGCCGCCGAGAAGGACCCGCCCTCCGCCTCGCCGAGCCCGGCCGCCGCCCGGTCGATCCCGTCGATCACCCGGCCGATGTCGAGCGGGACCCCGATCGTCCCCGTCTCGGCGACGGCGACCGCAGCGGGTTCGAGCCCGAGCGTCTCGGCGCAACGCTCCTGCATCGCGACGGCGTCGGCGTAGCCCCGCTCGCCGGTGGCGGCGTTGGCGTTGCCGGAGTTGACGACCGCGGCCCTGATCGCGCCGGCCTCGCAGCGCTCGCGGCAGACGACGATCGGCGCCGCGGCGGCGGCATTTCTCGTCAGCAGCAGCGCGGAAACGGTTCCGGGCTCGTCGGCGGCGACGATCCCGACGTCGGTCCCTCCGGACTCCTTGAGCCCGCAGGCGACCCCGGCGGCGCGGAATCCCGGCGCGAGAGCGGTCGGTTCGAGCTCGGTGACGCCCGCGGGCGGCTCGACCCAGCGCGAGCGGAAGAAGCTCATCGCAGGCCCTCCCCCTCGTCGAGCCCGAGCATCAGGTTCAGGTTCTGGATCGCCTGCCCGGCCGCACCCTTCCAGAGGTTGTCGATCGCCCCGAAGACGAGGATCCGGCCGCCCGCGTCGCGGTCGACGTGGATCCGGCAGAGGTTCGAGTCGCGGACCTCGCGGACGCCCGGCGGATGGTCGACGACCTCGACGAACCGCTCGTCGGCGTAGCGGGCGGCGTAGAGCTCGCGGACCTCGGCGGCGTCGGTGGCCCGCGTGGGCCGGACGTAACAGCTGACGAGCTCGCCCTGATCGAGCGGCAGCAGGTGGGGAACGAAGGTCAGCGAGGGCGCCTCGCCGGCGAGGGCCGCGAGCTCCTGGGCGATCTCGGGCTCGTGCCGGTGCCCGCCGACGCCGTAGGGGGAAGCGTTCTCGGTCAGGTTCGCGAAGCCGAGCCGGTCTCCCCCGCCCCGACCCGCGCCGGAAACGCCGGACTTGGCGTCGACGACGACATCCTCGATCAGCCCGGCCTCGGCCAGCGGCGCGAGCGCCAGGACGGTGGCCGTCGGGTAACAGCCCGGGTTGGCGATCAACTCCGCCTGGCGGATCCGGTCGCGGTAGAGCTCGGTCAGCCCGTAGACGGCGTCGCCGAGCAGGTCGGGCGCCGAAAGCTCGCCGTACCACTCGCGGTACACGTAGGGGTCGCGAAGCCGGAAGTCGGCCGAGAGGTCGACGACGAGCAATCCCAGCTCCCGCAGCGCGGCGACGACCGGCGCGGAGGCGTGGTGCGGGTAGGCGACGATCGCCGCCTCGCACTCCTCGACGGCGTCGACGTCGAGCTCGGTCATCTCGATGTCGGCCCGGTAGCGCGGATAGAGCTCCGGCAGACGCGTCCCGGCGTCCGAGCGCGAGGTCGCCACGCGCAGATCGAGCCGCGGATGGTGCCAGACGAGCTCGGCGGCGAGCGCCCCGGCGAAGCCGGACGCGCCCGCGACCAGGACCCGCGCCGCGGTCTCGCCGCTCAGGGGCTGGGGCCGCTCAGCCACGGAGCTCCGCCCCGATCCCCTCCAGGGCGGAGACGATGCCCGCGCGGACCTCCGCCACCTCGGTGTCGGTCAGGGTCCGGTCCGGAGCCCTGAACTCGAGCCTGAGCGCGAGACTCCGCTTGCCGTCGGGCACCTGTTCGCCCTCGTAGACGTCGAACACCTTCGCGCTGCCGAGCAGGACGCCGCCCGCCGCGACGATCGTCGCCCGGATCCGCTCGGCGCCGAGGCCGGAATCGGCGACGACGGCGATGTCCTCGGCGACGGCGGGATGGGTCGTCACGTCCTCGTAGCGCTCGTCGCCGGCGGTGGCGGCGGCGATCAGCGGCTCGGCATCGAGCTCGAAGGCAGCGCCGGAGCGAGCGTCGATCCGGCCGAGGATCTCCGGGTGGATCTCGCCGATCCAGCCGATCGGCCGCTCGCCGGCGAGCACGGTCGCAGCCCGGCCCGGGTGCAGGAACGGCCGCGGCTCCGGCTCGAACGCCACCGGCACGCCGAGGCCGGCCCCGATCAACTCGATCAGGCCCTTGGCGTCGTAGAAATCGGCGGGCCGACCCGCACGGCGCCAGCCGGCGCCGGTCAGCTCTCCGATCAGCAGCGCCGCGACCCGATGCGGCTCGGCGATCGGCGAGGGGCGGATCCCCGCGAAGCGGCCGCCGAGCGGGCCTCCCTCGGGCGGCGGCTTCTCGGGCAGGTAGACGCGGCCCGACTCGAAGATCGCGACCCGCTCGGCGCCGCGAGCGACATTGTGGGCGGCCGCCGCCAGCAAGCCGCCGATCAGGTCGGTTCGCATCACCGACTGCTCCTCCGACAGCGGGTTGTGGACGACGACCGGCTCGATCGCATCGAGTCCCGCGAGGCCGCCGCGGGCGGGGTCGACGAAGCTCCAGGTGATCGCCTCGTCGAGGCCCGCGTCGCGGATCAGGTCCTCGACCCGGCGCAGCAGGACCTGATGGCGGGCGAGGCCGCCGATCGCGCCGCCGCGGCCGGGAAGCGTCGCGGGCAGGTGCTCGTCGAGGCCATGGACGCGGGCGACCTCCTCGACGAGGTCGATCTCGCGGATGACGTCGAAGTGGCGGTCGGGGGGCACCGTGACCGCGATCGCCTCCTGCGGCGCGCTCCCGTGAACGTGGAAGCCGAGTCGCGTCAGATACTCGCCGGCGCGGTCGGGATCGATGTCCATGCCGAGCAGGGCGTCGCTGCGAGCCGGGTGATAGCCGAGGTCGAACGGGTGCATCGACGCCGGGCGGTTGTCGACGTCGATCGTCCCCGGCACGAGCCGGGCCCCGCAGAGCTCGACCATCAGTTTCGAGGCGACGATCTGAGCCCGCATCGCGAGGTCGGGATGGAGCTGCTTCTCGAAGCGCGTCGACGCCTCCGAGCGCAGCGCCAGCAGGTTCGACGTCCGGAGGATGTTGGTGCCGTTCCAGGTCGCGACCTCGAGCAGCACGCTGGTCGTCTCATCGGAGACCTCGGAGACCTGGCCGCCCATGATTCCCGCGATCCCGGTCGGGCCGTTGCGGTCGCAGACGAGGACGCTCTCGGCGTCGAGGACCCGCTCGGCGTCGTCGAGGGTCGTCATCCGCTCGCCCTCGGCGGCGGTGCGGACGATGATCTCGCCGCCGGGGACCTTGTCGAGGTCGAAGGCGTGCAGCGGCTGGCCGGTCAGGAGCATCACGTAGTTGGTGATGTCGACGACGTTGTTGATCGGCCGCTGGCCGGCGGCGGAGAGCCGCGCCTTCAGCCACAGCGGCGATGGCCCGATCGTGACGTCGGTGAATGCCCGGCCGGTGAACCGCGGGCAGAGGTCGGGCACCTCGACGCTGACGGACGCGAGACCGGAGACATCGCCCTCCCCCGTCGCCTCGGCGTCCTCGGCCCACGGCTCGGGACCGAGCTCGGCGCCGGTGATCGCGTGGACCTCGCGGGCGACCCCGTAGACGCCGAGGCAGTCGGGGCGGTTCGGGGTGATCTCGAGGTCGAGGACGGTCTCCGAGATCGCGAGCACCTCCGACAGCGGGGTGCCGGGCGCGGCGTCGACGTCGAGCACGGCGATCCCGTCGGACTCCTCGCCGATCTCCATCTCGGTCTCCGAGAGGATCATCCCGGCCGACTCGATCCCCCTCAGCTTGGCCTTGCGCAGCTTCGTGCCGTCACCGAGGCGGGCGCCGGGCAGCGCGACCGCCACGGTCTGGCCGGCGGCCACGTTCGGGGCCCCGCAGACGATCGTCCGGGTCTCCTCCTCGCCGGCGTCGACCGTGCAGACCCGGAGCCGGTCGGCGTCCGGGTGCTGCTCGGCCGCGACCACGTGTCCGACCACGAAGCCGTCGGGCGAGGGAGCGCCGGCGATGCCGATGCGCTCGACCTCGGTCCCGGTCATGGATAGGCGCTCGGCGAGCCGCTCCGGGTCGAGGCCGGAGTCGCAATGGGCGGCGAGCCAGGAGACGGGGACCTTCATCGGAACTGCTCCAGCATCCGGACGTCGTTGTCGAAGAACATCCGCAGGTCCGGGACGCCGTGCTTGAGCATCGCGATCCGCTCGATGCCCATGCCGAACGCGAAGCCCTGGACCCGGTCGGGGTCGTAGCCGTGCTCGCCGACGAACCCGAACACGTTCGGGTCGACCATCCCGGCGCCGAGGATCTCGAGCCAGCCGGTCCCCTTGCAGAGGCTGCAGCGGTCGTTCTCGAAGCGGCCGGTGCCGCCGCAGCGGAAGCAGGAGACGTCGACCTCGACGCTCGGCTCGGTGAACGGGAAGAAGTGCGGCCGGATCCTGACGTCGCGGTCGGGGCCGAAGACCGCGCGGGCGAACGTGAGCAGGGTGCCGTGGAGGTCGGCCAGGGTGATGTCCTCCCCCACCGCCAGGCCCTCGACCTGGTCGAACATCGGCGTGTGGGTGGCGTCGGAGTCGCGGCGGTAGACGCGCCCCGGGACGATGATGAAGATCGGCGGCTCCTGCTCCTCCATGCCGCGGATCTGCATCGGCGAGGTGTGGGTCCGCAGGAGGACGTCCCGCGGGCCCGGCGGGACCGTCAGCGGCTCGCCGTCGGAGCCGACCAGCGCCGGGTCGGGGCCGAGCGAGCCGGCGTCGACGTAGAAGGTGTCCTGGAGCATCCGCGCCGGGTGGCCGGGCGGGTAGTTGAGGGCGGTGAAGTTGTAGTAGTCGTGCTCGACCTCGGGGCCCTCCATGACCCGGTAGCCGAGGCCGACGAAGATGTCCTCGATCTCGCGCCGGGTCCGGGTCAGCGGATGCAGGTGGCCGGGCAGGACCGGCGGCGTCCCCGGCAGCGTCACGTCGATCGCCTCGGCGGCGAGCCGGTCGTCGAGCTCGGCCCGCTCGTGCCGGGCCTTCGCCTCGTCGATCAGACCCTCGAGCTCGCGGCGGACCTCGTTGCCGGTCTTGCCGACGGGTCCGCGCTGCTCGGGCGGGAGCTCGCCGATCCCGCGCAGGATCGTCGTCAGCTCGGCCTTGCGACCGAGGAAGCCGACCCGCGCCTCCTCGACGGCCGCCGCGTCGGAGGCGCGGCTGATCGCCGCCCGGCCCTCTTCTCTTATCTGCTCGATTCGTTCCAGCATCAGCCAGCTCCCCCGCCCGCGGCGAGCGACGATATCCGCTGCAGGCCGATCGCCGCGGCCGCGGCGACGTTCAGCGACTCCGCGGTGTCGCGGAGCGAAATCGTCGCGGTGGCGTCGCATGCCGCGGCCGTCTCGGCCGAGAGCCCCTCCCGCTCGGCCCCCAGGCACAGGGTCGGGGCCGCTTCGAGCCCGGCGAGGACGCCGTCGAGGTCCTCGCCTCCGTGCGCGACCAGCCCGACCCGAGGTGAGGGCGTGTCGCCGATTCGCCCGCGGGTGGGCGGCGCGGCGAACAAAGTCCCCATGCTCGCCCGGACGGCCTTCGGCGAGTAGGCGTCCGCGCAGCCGGGGCCGAGTACAACCCGGGCACCGGTGAGCGCCGCCGCGGTCCGGACGATCGTGCCGACGTTGCCGGGGTCGCCGACCCCCTCGAGGTAGACGGCGGGGCCCGCGTTGGGCTCCGCGAACAGCTCCCAGACGGCGATCACGCGCGTTCCTGAGCCGAGGGTCGAGGCGGCGTCGAGCAGCTCGGCCTCGACCTCCACCCCGGAGATCCCGGACCCGGGTGCGACGAGGACGTCCACGGGGGAGCGGCCGGCGTCGATCCCGGCGGTGAGGAGATCCTCGCCCTCGGTTGCGAACAGGCCCTCGCGATCGCGCCATTTGCGGTCGCGGAGCTTGCGCACCCGCTTCAGTCTCTCGTTGTCGCTGCTCGTGATCATCTCGCTCGTAATCGGTCCTGAAACGAAAAAGGCGGCCCAACCATGGACCGCCCGGGAATCGTCGCTGCGACCGTGACCTACGCCACGGCCTCCCGGGCCACCTCGGCAAATCGGCGGAACGCCTCGGGATCGTTGACTGCGATGTCGGCGAGCATCTTCCGGTTCACCTCGATGCCGGCCGTGTTGAGGCCGTGCATCAGCTGGGAATAGCTCATGTCGTTCTGGCGGGCGGCGGCGTTGATCCGGGTGATCCAGAGTCGCCGGAACTCGCGCTTGCGGTTGCGACGGTCGCGGTAGGCGTACTGGCCCGACCGCATGACCTGCTCGTTCGCGAAGCGGTAGCTCGAGTGCTTGCGCCCGTAGTAGCCCTTCGCCTGGGCGAGGGTCTTCTTCCGGCGCCGCCGGCGGGCGACTGCGTTGGTGGCGCGAGGCATCGGCTACTTCTTCTTTCCGAGCAGCTTGTTGACGCGCGAGGTGTCCGCGGGCGCGATCGCGACGGGCCGCGCCATCTGGCGCTTCCGCTTCGGCGACTTCTTCTCGAGAATGTGGCTCGAGTACGCGTGGCGGCCGCGGAGCTTGCCCGTGGACGTCTTCTTGAAGCGCTTCTTCGCGCCGGAATGGGACTTCATCTTCGGCATCGGACGGGGTATTGAAGCAGAGCCCGGCCCAACCGTGCAAACGCGGCGCCCGAGGCGGGTCAGGAGGCGGTCCCGGCGATCTTGCCGGGTGCGAGGACCATGTGCATGTTGCGGCCCTCCTGCTGGGGCGCCTGCTCGACCGTGGCGAGCTCGCCGAGGTCTTCGTAGAGGCGCTCGAGGAGAGCGCGGCCGCGCTCCGGGTGAGCCTGCTCGCGGCCTCGGAACATGATCGTGACCTTGACTTTGTCCTTCTTGTTGAGGAAGCGCTCGACGTGGCCCTTCTTCGTCTCGTAGTCGTGGTCGGCGATCTTCGGCCGCAGCTTGATCTCGCGGACGTTGACCTGCTGCTGGTGCTTGCGCGCCTGCTTGGCCTTCTGCTCCTGCTCGTACTTGTACTTCGAGTAGTCGAGCAGGCGGCAGACGGGTGGACGCGAGTCCGGGGCGACCTCGACGAGGTCGAGATCGGCCTCGCGAGCGATCCGGCGGGCCTCGTCGGTATCGACGACGCCGACCTGCTCGCCGTCGGCACCGATCAGCCGAACCTTGGGAACGCGGATGCGCTCGTTGATGCGAGTCGGGTCCCGGTCGGGGGGACGCCGATCGAAGCGTCGCGGAACCGGCACTAGGAGTTGAGGCCGAAGGTCAAGCCGGCAGCGTTGAGTGGTCGGGACGCGGGATGCGCAAGTGCACGGGCGCTCAGGTGCGGCGCGACGTGGTCTGACTGGCTTGCATCGCGGCGCAGTATAGACAGCAATCCCGGCGCTGCGCAGGGGACGGTCACGAAATCCGGGCCGCGAAGGCATCGGCGTCCATCACGCCGAGATCGCCGTCGGCGTGCGAGCGCACGGCCGCGCCGCCGTCGGCGAGCTCGCGGTCGCCGACCACGAGCATGTACGGGACCTTGGCGAGCTCGGCATCGCGGATCTTCCTGCCGACCGATTCGCTGCGGCCGTCGACGCGCGCCCGGACCCCGAGCGCCTCGAGCCGGCCGAGCATCTTCTCGGCGGCCTCGACGTGGCGGTCGGCGACCGGCAGGATCGCCGCCTGGGTCGGCGCGAGCCAGTCCGGGAAGCGGCCGGCGTAATGCTCGATCAGGATCCCGGCGAAGCGCTCCATCGAGCCGAGCAGCGCCCGGTGGATCATCACCGGCCGGTGGTTGACGTTGTCGGCGCCCTGGTATTCGAGCTCGAAGCGGTCGGGCATCATGAAGTCGAGCTGGCAGGTGCCGAGCTGCCAGGAGCGGCCGAGCGCGTCGGTCACGTGAAAGTCGATCTTCGGCCCGTAGAATGCGCCATCGCCGGGATTGAGGTTGTACTCCCGCCCCTGCTCGTCGAGCGCCGCGGCGAGCGCCCTCTCGGCGACCTCCCACTGCTCGTCGGTGCCGATCGACTTCGCCGGGCGCGTCGACAGCTCGACCGTCACGTCCTCGAAGCCGAACGTGGCGTAGAGCTCGTCGATCGCCTCGCAGACGTCGATCACCTCGCGCCCGATCTGGTCGGGCGTGCAGAAGACATGACCGTCGTCCTGGGTGAACGCCCGGACGCGGAGCAGCCCGTGGAGGACGCCCTCGCGCTCGTAGCGGGAGACATTGCCGTACTCGGCGAGCCGCAGCGGCAGGTCGCGGTATGAGTGGCGGGAGGCGTCGAAGACGAGGCAGGCGCCGGGGCAGTTCATCGGCTTCAGTGCGAACCGGCGGTCGGCCTCCTCGCGGTCGCGGTCGGAGGGCTCGGCGAAGTACATGTTCTCGCGGTAGTTCTCGTAGTGACCGGAGCGATGCCAGAGGTCGACGTCCATGACCTCCGGGGTGCGGATCTCGACGTAGCCGCGCTTAGCGAGCTGAGCGTCGACCTGGGCGCGGATCAGCTTCAGCAACACGGTCCCCTGCGGAAGCCAGAACGGCATCCCCGGCGACTCCTCGCGGAAGATGAAGAGATCGAGCTGAGGCCCGAGCTTGCGGTGGTCCCGAGCTTTCGCCTGCTCGATCCGCTCGATGTGCTCGGCGAGATCCTGCTTCGAGAAGAAGGCGGTGCCGTAGATCCGGGTCAGCATCTGACGGGTCTCGTCGCCGCGCCAGTAGGCACCGGCGAGCGAGTTCAGCTTGATCGCCTTGATCCGGCCGGTCGACGGCGCGTGCGGACCGCGGCAGAGGTCGGTGAAGGGCCCGTTCCGGTAGAGCGAGACGGTCTCGACCCCCTCGTTGGTCACGAGATCCTCGATCAGCTCGACCTTGTAGGGCTGCTCCTCGGCCCGGAACCGCTCGAGCGCCTCGGCGACGGAGATGTCGGTGCGCTCGAAGTGCTCGTCGGCGGCGATGTGCTCGGCCATCCGCTCCTCGATCCGCTCGAAGTCGGCGTCGGAGACCGCCGCCCCCTGCGGGAACTCGAAGTCGTAGTAGAAGCCGCCGTCGATCGGCGGGCCGATCGAGACCTTGGTGCCGGGATAGAGCTCGCAGACGGCGGTCGCCATCACGTGGGCGGCGTCGTGGCGGATCAGATCGAGGGCACCGTCGCTCTTCGCGGTGACGATCTCGATCGCCTCGCCGTCGCCGAGCGGCGCCGCGAGGTCGCGGGTCTCATCGCCGACCCGGATCGCAAGCGCGGCCTTCGCGAGGCCGGGGCCGATCGCGGCCGCGGCGTCGGCCCCGGTCGCTCCGGAGTCGAGCTCGAGAGGAGAGCCGTCGGGCAGCGTGACGGTTATCTGCGCCATCGGGGTCATGCTATTGACCGCCTTCCAGCACCTGCCAGAGCACGACCCGGTTGGAGCTGCCGATCCGCTTGACGTCGTCGAACGGGGGCTCCTGATCGCCGCCGACGACGAGGACGCGCGTGATCCCCTCGGGAGCGGAGCCGACGCCGGGCAGGGCCGCGACCTCGGCGCTGCCGGCCCCGCGGAGCTCCCAGCCGTAGAACTCGGTGCCGCGCTGGTCGGCGATCACGTTCGCGGGCGCAAGCAGGAGCGTCGCCTGGTCTCCGAAGCGGTTCGCGAGCTTGCGCACGCCCGGGGTGTAGTCGTCGATCCCGACCGGCGCGTTGGCGAGCGCCAGCACGCTCGAGAACGCGGCTGCGGCAGCGAAGGCGGCGGCGAGGGCGGCCATCAGGCGTGGGGCGCGCTCGCGCAACGGCACCGGCGCGAGCGGGTCGAGGACGCCGCGGGCGGCGATCAGCATCACCACCGGGGCGAGCATGTGCAGCGCCTTCGCGCTCGTGTACGGCGTGCTGCCGACCCGGGTCGCGAGCCAGATCGCGGCCGCCGCGGCGAACGCTGCAAGCAGCGCCGCCTCCGACTGCCTCCACGCGGCCATCAGTCCCAGCCCGAGGGCGACCGCCCCGAGCAGGGCTCCGAGGTAGAAGACCGGCGCCGGGATCGCCCCGTCACCCGGATTGACCCGGAAATCGCCGCTCGGCCAGACCCCGAAGACCGAAGCCGGATTGATCTGGCCGAAGAGGTTGCCGAGATCGTTGTCGTATTCCGGCCGCTCGAACTTCGCCGCGGGCTTGCCCCCTCCCCCGCTTCCGGCACCGGCGCCGGTGCCGCCGGTGCCGGGGCTCGGCGCCGGGCCGGCCGGACGCGCGGTCCGCTCGGTGACGGCGTCGACGCTGGTCCCGAACTTCGAGATCCGGTCGAGCTCGGGAGCGGCCACGACCGCGACCAGCACCACGGCGACGAGCGCCGCGGGCGCGATCCGGCGGAGCGCCCCGCCGGGGTCGTCGCGGCGGGCGAAGAGCTCGGCGAGCGCCCAGAGCACGAACGTCGCACCGAGCCAGGCGAGCCCGGGCCAGCTGTAGACGTAGAGCGCGCCCGCGGCTATGACCGCGCCGGGCACGAGCCGGAGCAGGCCATTCCCGGCGCGGTCGCGGTTCCGGGTCAGCTCGCGGAGCCAGAGCGCGAACCCGAGCAGGAATGCGGCCTCGAACAGCTCCTTGAACGCGCCCTGCGCGAGGTAGCTGGCGACGAGGTAGGCGAGCGCGGTCAGGGCGGCGACGATCACGGTTCGCAGACGAGAGAGCGAGTCGAGCGCGGCGACCGTGGCCATCGCCGCGATCACGGGCACCGCGATCGTCACGCCGGTGAACGCGATCGTCAGCTCACCGGTGATCTCGTTCCCCGCGACCGTGAGCGCGTGCGGCCCGAGCGGATAACCGTTCCGGAACAGGCTCGGGCTCAGGCCCTGGGGGTCGGCGAGCCAGCTCGCGGCGAACAGGTGCTGGGACATGTCGACGTTGAAGCCGGTGCCGAGCACCCCGAAGTGTCCCTCGGCCGCGAACGGGATCGAGACGGCGGCGAGTGCGACGACGCCGCTCGGGAGCATCCGCGAGATGACTGCGGGAGCGTCGTCCAGCCGCACGGCCGCGAAGACGGCGGCGGCCGCGGCCAGGACGACGAGCGCGAGCAGCGCCGTCAGCCCGTGTCCGGGGAGGCGGACGGCCCACCATGCGATCACCGCGGCGGCGGCGAGCCCGACGACCGGGGCGACCGGCGAGAGCCGCCGCGCACCGGCCGCGGCGAGGATGCCGGCGCCGAGCGCGGTCGCAACCGCGATCAGGCCGATCGCCGTTGCGTAAGTTCCGAGCGCGTCGGCCAGCACCAGCCGCCCTACGACGCCGGGACGGTCAGCCCGCCGCCGCGGCGGCCGGATTCGCCTTGGCCCAGGCGACGATCTCGGCGGTGCCCGCGACGAACCCGCCGTCGTCGAGGACGAGGACCGGGACCTCATCCCTGCCGGTCAGCTCCCGGACCTCCTTCCGGCCCGACGTGAAGTTCAACGCCTGCGGCAGCTTCGCCCAGCCGTAGGCCTTGACGACCTCGGGCTCGTAGCCCGCCTCGACGACGGCCTCGTAGGCGACCCCGCACGGGTGCTCGCCGATTATCGGGTGCTTCGCCTTGTTGTCCCAGCAGACGTAGATGCGCACGAGCCGGAGTCTATGGTGACGCGAACGACCGGTGGAGACCGAGCGGGTGACGGTGGCCCCTCGTAACCCTCGGGGAGGCAGTCGGCATCTAGGATTCGGGACAATGCTGACCTGGCTGACAGGGGATCGCTTCCAACTCGGTGACACGACGTTCCAGGCGATGCCGGACGACTACTTCGACCGTGGGGGCATGCAGATCACGGAAGGGGACTTCTTCGTGTTCAAGTCCCCGGCCGAGATCGAGGAGTTCGCGAAGCTTCTCAGCGACCTGCAACCTCGGCGCATCTTCGAGCTCGGCATCCACGGCGGCGGCAGCGCGGTCCTCTTCGCCGAGCTCACACGGCCCGAGAAGCTCGTGACCATCGACCTCGAGACGCTCCCGGATGTCCGCGATCGAATCCACGAACACGCATCGGTGAGTGGCCTGGGCGACTCGGTTCGAGCGTTCGGCGGAGTCGACCAGGGCGACCAAGCGGAGCTCGCGCGGCTCGTCGATCAGGAGTTCGGCACCGCCGAGCTCGACCTCGTCGTCGACGACTGCTCCCACCTCTACGGACCGACCAAGGCATCCTTCGACGCACTCTTCCCACGACTCCGTGCCGGCGGCGTCTACGTCATCGAGGACTGGCGATGGGGCCACACCCCACTCGGGCAGGAGGAGATCACGAACTGGGCACCGGAGGTCCCGCTGAGCCGCCTGATCGCCGAGGTGGTGCTCGCCTCGGCGACCCTGCCGGGCCTCGCAGCGCAGATCACCGTCGAATCGGGCGGGGTCGCGATCACTCGTGGCGACGGTCCAGTGAAGGCGACCGATTTCGACATCTCGGCTCTCGCCGAGCGCGCTGAGCCGAACGCGCCCGCGGCCGCTAGCGAGAGAGGGAGCGGGCGATCACCACGCGCTGGATCTCGTTGGTTCCCTCGTAGATCTGGGTGATCTTCGCGTCTCGCATCATCCGCTCGAGCGGGTACTCCTTGACGTAGCCGTAGCCGCCGAGCACCTGGACGCCCTCGACGGTCACGTCCATCGCCGTGTCGGAGGCGAACAGCTTCGCCATCGAGCTGTACTGCGCCTTGTCGGGGTCGCCGCGATCGATCTTCGAACAGGCGGTGTAGAGCAGCTCGCGCGCCGCCGCCGTCCGCGTCGCCATGTCGGCGAGCTTGAACTGGATCCCCTGCAGCTCGATGATCGGCTTGCCGAACGCGACCCGCTCCTTGGCGTACTGGACCGCATAGTCGGTCGCGCCCTGGGCGATTCCGACCGCCTGGGCCGCGGCGCCGAGGCGGGTCCGCTCGAGCGTTCCGAGCGCGACCGAGAGCCCGCGGCCGACCTCGCCGATCACGTTCTCCTCCGGCACCCGCAAGTCCTCGAAGACGGGCGATCCGGTGGGCGAGCCCTTGATGCCGAGCTTGTGCTCGAGGTTCGCGATCGAGAAGCCGGGCCGGTCCTTCTCGACGACGAACGCCGTGATCCGCCTGTTCTCGCGGTCGGTGACGGCGAAGACGACGTAGAAGTCGGCGATCGTCGAGTTGGTGATCCAGTTCTTCGAACCGTTGATCACCCACTCGTCGCCGTCCTTGACCGCGGTCGTCCGCATCGCGGCCGGGTCCGAGCCGGCCTCGGGCTCCGACAGCGCGAAGGCCGGCGACCACTCGCCGCTCGCGCACTTCGGCAACAGGCGCTCCTTGAGCTCGTCGGAGCCGAACAGCTGGATCGGCAGCGTCCCCAGCTCCTGGACCATCAGGATCAGCGCGCTCGACGCGCAGGACTTCGCGATCTCCTCGACCGCGATCTGCTGCATCAGCGTGCCGGTGCCCGTCCCCCCGTACTCGGTCGGGAACGGCAGGCCGAGGATGTCGTGGGAGGCGAGCAGCTCGCGGATGTCCCAGGGGTATTCGCCCTTCTCGTCGATCTCGGCGGCGCGGGGCGCGATCTGCTCCTGCGAGAGGCGGCGGACGAGGTCGCGGAAGTCGCGCAGCTCCTCGGGGACCTCGTAGACGCCGGAAGCTGAAGTCGTCTCAGTTGTGCTCATGGGCCGGAGATTAGTCACCGTTGCGCGAGACGATCACGGAGGTCTCCCGCCGGCGGACGCCCGTCAACCCCGGTGGATGGGCGTTACTGGGCTCGAACCAGTGACCTCCAGCTTGTCGAGCTGGCGCTCTCCCAACTGAGCTAAACGCCCGGGGTCCGGCAATCTAGCAGCGGTCCCACCCCGCCGCGGTCGGATTCCGGCCACCTCGACCCCGGTGCCGATTCCCATCATTAGGGTGGGCGCATGGCCGAAAAGGATCTCGCCGTCGTCGTCCTCGGGGCCACCGGGGTAACCGGTCGGCGCGTCGCCGCCTATCTCAACGAGCGCTCGCTCGAGGACGGTTTCAACTGGGCGGCGGCCGGCCGCGATCCGGTCAAGCTCGAACGCGTCCTGCTGGACGTCGGCGTCGCCGGCGCCGAGAAGATCGCCGCCGACACCGGCGACGAGCAGTCGCTGCGGGCGCTGGCGGCGCGGTCGAAGGTCGTACTCAACCTCGTCGGGCCCTATACACGGCATGCCCGGCCGGTGATCGCAGCTTGCGTCGCCGAGGGCGCCCACTACTTCGACCTCAGCGGCGAGATCCCGTTCGTCCGCACCATCCTTCGCGACTTCGACGAGCCCGCGCGGGCCCGCGGCGTGGCGATCGTCCAGGTCGCCGGGTTCGAGGCGCTGCCGCCCGACCTCGCGGTCCTGATGGCCGCCGAGGCGGCGCGCTCCCGCTGGGGCGAGGACCTCGCCGCGGTCGACCTCGAGGTCCGGGTGAAGATGCCGCCGGGGATCCCTCGCCCCTCCGACGGCGTCTCGGGCGGGACGAGTCAGAGCATGGTCGAGGTGACGGCCGACCCCGACTCCGCCGTCGCCGCCGATCCCGGCGCGCTGATCGACGACCCCGCACGGGCGCTCCTCGTCCGTGAGACGAGCCCGATCGAGATCGGAGTCCGCCGCAACGGCACCGCGGTGCTCGCGCCGATGAGCCCGGCGGCCTTCATCAACCCGGCGGTGATCCAGCGCACCGCCGAGATCACCGCCCCCGGCGACCCTCCCCCGCCCTTCCGCTATCGCGAGGGCATGGCCCTCGACGGCGGCATGCTCACCCTGCCGGCGCGCCTCGCCGCCGCCGGCGCGCTGTCGGCGGTCCAGGCCGGAATGCGCCGCACGCTCCTCGCCGGCCCGGGCGCGAAGCGGCGGATCAGCTCGGTCCTCGGCCGCGTCCTCCCCGACTCCGGCGCCGGCCCCGCCGCCGACCGCCTCGAGGACTGGCGGTGGTCGATGCGCATCGAGGGCGCCACCACCGGCGAGCACCGGATCGAGGTCGACGTCGAGGCCGACGGCCACCCCGGTTATCTGACCACGGCGAAGATGATCGGCGAGGCCGGCCTGATCCTCTCCGAGCGCTCGCCCGTCCCGCACTCGCTCGGCTGTCTGACCCCGGCCGCCGCCCTCGGCACCCAGTCGGCCCCCCGCTTCGAGCGGGCCGGCCTCAGATTCCGGGTCGCCGACTGATCAGGCCGGGTCCCGCGAGTCGCTCAGGCCCGTCCGGTACTTCAGGTGGGTGACGCCGGGCGCCTCGACGACCCGGACCAGCTCGTACTTCATCGGCCCATCGAGGCCGTCCCAGAGGCGTGAGCCGGCGCCGAGCACGATCGGGACGACGTGGAGCTCGAGCTCGTCGATCAGTCCCGCCGCCAGGTACTCGGAGATGATCTGGCCGCCGCCCCAGAGCATCACGTCCTTGCCGCCGGCCGCGGCCCTCGCCTGCTCCAGCGCTGACTCGATCCCGTCGGTGACGAAGCGGAACGTCGTCCCGCCCTCCATCTCGACCGGATCGCGCGGGTGGTGGGTGACGACGTAGACCGGGTAGTGATACGGCGGGTCGTCGCCCCACCAGCCGTTCCACTCGCCGTCCCAGGGGCCGCCTCCGATCGGCCCGAACATGTTCCGGCCCATCACCGCCGCCCCGATGTTCCCGCGCGCCTCCGCGACGATCCGCGAGTTCTCGTTCTCCTCACCGCCCTCGAGGTGGTGGGTCTCGCGCCAAGCGGCGAGCGAGACGACCCAGTCGTGGAGCAGCTCGCCGCCCTCGCCGATCGGCTCCTCCTCGCTTTGGTTCGGGCCCGCGACGAAGCCGTCCAGCGAGATCGAGATGTGACACCGGAGCCTGCTCATCGCCTCGCGACGCATCCTACGCGCCGGCAAGACGATGGATAATCGTGCGATGGCAGGAGGCCGACGGCTCGACCGGATCGCGCTCGCGACCGCCGGCGCAGTTGCGCTCGCCCTCGCCGGTGCGGGCTGTGACGATGACCCGGCGCCGCCGACGTCGACGCCGTCGACGTCGCCCGTCGCGGAATCTCCGGTCGAGATCGAAATCGCCGTTCCCGGGGAACTGGAGGCCGGACGGCTCGTGGCGGCGCAGTCGGGGTGTCTGGCCTGCCACCGGATCGGCGAGTCCGGCAGCAATGGGCCGGGCCCCGATCTGACCGGCGTCGGCACCGAGCTGAGCCGGGCCGAGATCGCCTCGGCCGTGGCCGAGGGTCCGGGGATCATGCCGAGCTACGAGGCTCTGAAGGAGAAGAAGCCGCAGAAGTTCGAAGGCCTCGTCGATTTCCTCGCCTGGCTGGGGACGGAGTGAGGTGCCCACGGCGGGCAGGGCATCGGAACGACTCGTCTGGGCGGTCGACACTCTCGCCGTCGGCCCGTCCGACCGCCTGCTGGAGGTCGGCTGCGGTCACGGTGTGGCGATCGACCTGGTCTGCGAGAGGCTGACGACGGGCACGCTCACGGCGATCGACCGCTCGCCGAAGATGATCGCGACGGCCACGCGGAGGAACCGCGAGCACATCGATGCAGCCAGGGCCGTGCTCGAGGCCGTCGCGCTGGAGGACGCCGATCTGGGTGATCAGCGCTTCGACAAGGTGTTCGCGTTCAACTGCGCTCCGTTCCGGCTGCAGCCGGAGGCGGCGTTCGGCGCCGTCCGCGGGCACCTCGCCCGGAGTGGAACCGTTCACGTCTTCTGGGACGCCCGCGGTTTCGCGCCGGATCGCACCGGGGACCTCGGCGACGAGCTGGCCGGCCGGGTGCGCCAGGGCGGGTTCTCGGTCGACCGGATCCTCGCCGAGGATCTGGACCCGGTCCCGGCGGTCTGCGTCGTCGGCCGGCCCTGAGGCTTCGCTCAATCGGAGACCCGGTCGGGGGCGTTGATCGCCAGCTGGGCGGCGAAGGCCCGTCGGTAGGCGGGCCGGGCCTCGCCGCGTGCGGCGTAGGCCGCCAGGTTCGGGAACTCGTCGAGGAGCCCGGAGGGCCGCGACCGGAGCAGGACCGACACCATCATCAGGTCGCCCGCGCTGAACTCACCGTCGAGCCACTCCGCGTCCCCGAGCCGGTCGGACAGCTGGGCCAGCCGGTCGCGAATCCGGTCCTTGACCAGCTCCAGGCGCTCCTCGGACCACGGCTTGTCGCCCTCCGCGAACCGGACGATCACGATCTCGAGGATCGGCGGCTCGACGGTGCTGAGCGCGGCGAACATCCAGGTGATCGCCCGCGCCCGCGCACCGGGATCCTCGGGGAGCAGACCCAGATGGTTCTCCGCGATGTGGAGCACGATCGCCCCCGACTCGAACAGGACGAGATCGCCCTCCTCGTAGGTCGGGATCAGGCCGAACGGATGCAGGCCCAGATGCGGTTGCTCCTTCTTCGCCTCGAACGAAACGAGGCGCACCTCGTAGGGCAGGCCCACCTCCTCCAATGCCCAGCGAACGCGCGTATCGCGGGCCAGGCCCTTGCCGCCGTCGGGCGAGCGTTCGAATGCGGTGATGACGATGGTCATCGCGTGACTTCAGCTCGTCACGGCGTCACGAATCGCCTCCACGTGGCGGGCGTCGGTTCCGCAACAGCCACCGAACACGGTCAGGCCCGGCAATCGCTCCTTCAGCGCCCCGTGGCGTTCGGCCAGGTCGATCGGATCGCCCTCGTCGAGTTCCTCCGCCTCGTCGAGCTCGGCGTGGCTCATCGTCGAGGAGTTGGCGCGCAGCCCTCGGATCCGGCCCACCCATTCCTCGCCGGGACCCAGCACGTCGCCGAAATGCGTGGGATGGGCGCAGTTGACCATGAAGTAGGCGATCTCGCTGCCGTCGTCGCCATCGGCCTCGAGGATCGCGTCACCGAGCGGCTGGCCGCTCGGCAGGCGGCCGTCCGTCTCGACGGTGAACGAGATGGCTGCGGGAACCCCCGCGTCGGCGGCGGCCCGAGCGATTCCGATCGCCTCCTCCACGTAGGTCATCGTCACCGCGGTCACCTGATCGGCGGCGGTCTCGGCGAACGTCCCGATCTGCTCGGAGTGGTACGAGCGGGCGGCGTCCGCGTCCAGAGTCTCGCCGGGCACGTAGCCGTCGTCGTGCGGCCCGACGCAGCCGCTGATCACGACTCGCGAGCCGTCCACGGCCTCGCCGCGCAGCTCCTCCATCAGGACGATCGCGGAGCGGTTCGCCGCCGCAAGCTCGTCGGAGTCATAGCCGACGCGCCCCGCCCAGCGGGGATTCGCCCGCCAGGTCGGGCTCTCCAGCACGAAGCCGAGGTCGCGCTCGGCCGCCATCGCCATGAACGGGCGGTAGTAGGCGCGGAGCTCGTCCCGGCCGGCTTCGTCCTTGAGCAGGTCGAACGCAGCGAACTCGGGCAGTTCGAGGTTGCGGTGGAAGATCAGGTAGGTCTCGATCCCACCGTCGGTGAGAAAGACTCCTTCGCCGAGTTGGGGAAGCGCGTCCCCTCGTTCCGCGGCCATCGACGTTCGATCCTAACCGCGGCGGCCGGCTCGCGCCATCGGGACCTGGGAACGCGGCAGAGCTATCCCTGGGCGGAGGGGCCGGGTTTGCCGATCGCCCCGGGGCCGACGCGATCGCGCGCCATCTCGGCGAGGATCCGCTCGGACTCCTTGACCTTCTCCAGGCATCCGGATGCCCGTCGCCTGCGTTCGGCCGGGGTCTCCGTCTCGGGGTGGACCTGGCCGAGCTCGGCCGCGACCGCCCGGAGGCTGAGTGAGGCCCGTCGGGTCATCGCGTATTCATAGGCGGTGAGGGCCATTTCGGTTTCGGACGCTCGCCGGCGATCCTCCGTGGTTGAGGGCCGGTCCCTGCGCAGGCTCATCGCGCCACCCACTCCTCGCCGCCGAGCTGCCGGTACTTCCAGCCCTCCTCGGACTCCCGCTGTGCCCTCGTTCGCAGGCAGGTCCGCAACCACAGGGCCGCCTTCGCCTCTTTCGTCACCGGCATCTCTGCGATCCGATCCTCGATCTCCTGCAACGGGCGACCCTCGTCGAGCATCTGATCGAGCTGGGCTCGTTCCCGGTCCACTGTTTCGCCCCCTCTCCTGGGGTTTGACCCTCCTGCGAATGCGCTACCCGACGCCGTGGCGGGCAAACAGCCGGCCACCCACGAAGGCCGGCTCAGTCGGCAGGCGTGACCGCGACCTCCATCGGACGATCGAGCTGCTCTGCGCGCTTGACGCCGTTGGCCTGCCCCGGCCGCTCGTAGAAGATCGTCCGTCGGTCCGTGAGCGACTTGAACGGTGTCGTCCTCGGATCGGTGTTTGGAATCGACTGGTTGACGTAGACGCCGCTGGACCCGTAGGCGGCGTTGTCGCCCGTGCACTGCTTCTCCGGCGCGCTCGACGCCGGCGTGCTGTCGTCGAAGTAGTAGGAGGTCCAGCCGAGGCCGGCGATGTCGGTGTCCACGTCGTGAACGATCGAGAGCCCGCCCTGCGACCCGTCCACGGTCTCCCAACGGATCCTGCCGGAGTCGACGCTGTCGGGCTGACCGTCGATCGTGACGCCGTCGCGATCGACGTCGCTGCGGTAGGTCATCCCGGTGGCCGCAGGGCTGTAGTCGAAGAAATCCATGACTCCGGGGATCGCGTGGACGCGAAGGAACGTCGTGATCTCCTCGCTGCGCTCGTAGAAGATGTGCTGGCGACCGGTCAGCGGTCCGCTGTTGGCGCCGATGTAGGAGCGGATCGCGCGGATCGGGCCGCTCTTGTTGACGATGAAGGCGCCCTCGGCATCGTCGAAGGTGTCCTCGCTGCGGCCGCAGGTGCCGGGCGCGAACAGGTTCTTGTGGCGGTCGAGGATGTCGGCGCCCGAGGCGCCGGGCGCCGCGATCCGCAGCCCGTCGGATGTCCAGCGGTCGGCGAAGTGACGGCTGTAGTAGGGGGTCTCGACCGTTGAGTCCTCGGGGTTGGGACCGTCCTGGAGCTTGTAGGTCGCCTTGTAGTCGCCCGACAGCAGGTTGAAGTCGTAGTCGACGTAGGAGCGGCCGGCGTCCTGCGGCAGGTTGCCGGTCTGGCGGTAGAGGTAGACGTATGCGTCGGCCGGGTTGCCGACCGGATCGTGGATCCTGATCTCCTCGCCGCTCCCAGCGACCACGTCAGGCGGGCGCGAGCCGGCGTTCGCCTTGACCCCGGCGTCGAGGCCCATGAACGCGATCTCGTCGTTGTCATCGAGGGCGACGTTCGGGTCCGGCCCGGCGAACGTGCCCGGGTCGGTGTACGTCAGGACCCTGAAGCCGTTCGGAGCCTGGTTGTAGACGCTGCCGAGGTCGATCAGGGCGCGCTCGTCGACCTGCACCGGCAGCTGTTCCCAGCGGTCGTTGAGCCAGCGGTAGGCGATCACTTCGCCGGGCGGCACGCCGACCAGCCTCGGCACCTCGGCACCGGTCACCACGACCGGATCCTCAGGCCGCTCCCACGCGCAGCCCGAGAGCGAGACGCCGAGCACGGCCAGCAACGGCAGCATGACGAGCGACCACAGCGGCGCTTTCGATCGACGGACCTCCACCGCGCGCCAGCTTACCGGCGAGCGCGAG